>CAMLMF010000001.1 GCA_946480995.1 uncultured Bdellovibrio sp.
TGTTAAAGACGTCACGGGTATCGTTATCGGTAACCACGGTGACGCGATGATGCCACTTGTGCGTCATGCTTCAGTTTCTGGTATTCCATTAACTGAACTTCTTCCAGCTGACAAAATTGCTGCGATCGTAGCGCGTACAAAACAAGCTGGCGCTGAAATCGGTGGTCACTTGAAAACTGGTTCTGCTTACTATGCTCCTTCACGTGGTGCTGTTGAAATGGCTGAAGCTATTTTGAAAGACCAAAAACGCGTTCTTCCAGTAGCAGTTGAGTTGACTGGTGAGTTCGGTGTGAACGAAGGCTTGATGGTTGGCGTTCTTGCAACTGTTGGCGGCAAAGGTATCGAGAAAGTTCACAAGTTCGAAATGAACCCAGCTGAGCAAGAAGAATTTAAAAAATCAGTAGACGCCGTTCGTGCGTTGGTTGCTGGTCTTAAAAACGTACAGTAATTCGCACGGAACATTTAAAAGGATTAAATAATGAATATTCATGAGTATCAGGCCAAAGAAGTCTTGAGAAAATTCGGAGTCGCAACGCTTAAAGGTAAGCTTGCGCACTCTCCAGAAGAAGCAGTGGCTGCAGCAAAAGAAATCGGCGGAAGCGTTTGGGTTGTTAAAGCTCAGATCCATGCTGGTGGTCGCGGTAAAGGTGGCGGCGTTAAAGTTGCTAAATCTTTAGACGAAGTTTCTTCTTACACTAAAAACATTCTTGGCATGACTTTGGTTACTCACCAAACAGGCCCCGAAGGCAAAGTTGTACAAAAAGTTTTCATCGAACAAGGTTGCAACATTGCTAAAGAATACTACGTTGCTTGCTTGATCGATCGCGCGACAGGCCGTGCGGCGATGATGGCGTCTTCTGAAGGCGGCATGGACATCGAAGAAGTGGCAGAACACAGCCCAGAAAAAATCATCAAAGTAGACATCGACCCAACAGTGGGCTTGATGCCTTTCCAAGCGCGTGAATTGGCGTTCAAAATCGGCATGTCTCCTGAAATCGTAAATAAAGCTGTGAAGTTTTTCACTGGTCTTTACAACGCGTTCATCACAACAGATTGCTCGATTGCAGAAATCAACCCGCTTGTTGTAACGAAAGAAAATGAAGTCCTTTGCTTAGATGCTAAAATGAACTTCGACTCTAATGCCCTTTATCGCCATCAAGACATCGTAGAAATGCGTGACTTGAACGAAGAAGAACCATCAGAAATCGAAGCTTCTAAATTTGATCTGGCGTTCATCAAACTTGATGGCAACATCGGTTGTTTGGTGAATGGTGCCGGTCTTGCAATGGCAACTTTAGATATCATCAAGCTTCATGGTGCTTCTCCAGCGAACTTCTTGGACGTTGGCGGTGGCGCCAACAAAGAAAAAGTAACTGAAGCGTTCAAAATCATTCTTAAAGACAAAAACGTTAAAGGCATCTTGGTTAACATCTTCGGTGGTATCATGAAATGTGACATCATTGCGGACGGTGTGATCGCGGCATCAAAAGAACTTGGCCTTAAAGTTCCATTGGTTGTGCGCCTTGAAGGTACAAACGTAGAACTTGGTAAAAAAATGTTGAGAGAGTCGGGATTGAATATCACTCCTGCTGACAACCTCACAGATGCAGCTAAAAAGATCGTTGCTGCGGTTAAAGGATAGTCGACATGGCAATTTTGATTAACAAAAACACTAAAGTTATCTGCCAAGGTTTCACTGGTGCTCAAGGTACTTTCCACTCTGAGCAAGCAGTAGCTTATGGAACTAAAATGGTTGGTGGCGTGACTCCGGGTAAAGGTGGCACAACTCACATCGGTCTTCCTGTGTTCAACACAGTGAAAGAGGCAAAAGCAGCGACAGGTTGCAACGCTTCTGTGGTTTTCGTACCACCTCCATTTGCCGCTGACTCTATCATGGAAGCTGTAGATGCTGATTTGGATCTAGTAATCTGTATCACTGAAGGCATTCCAGTATTGGACATGGTCAAAGTTAAAGAATACATGAAAGGTAAGCGCACTCGCCTTATCGGACCAAACTGCCCTGGCGTTATCACTCCAGGCGAATGCAAAATCGGAATCATGCCTGGTCACATTCACAAGCCAGGGCGCATTGGTGTTCTTTCGCGTTCAGGCACATTGACTTACGAAGCCGTGGGTCAATTGACAGCTCTTGGAATCGGCCAATCAACTTGTGTTGGTATCGGTGGCGACCCAGTGAATGGCACAAACTTCATCGACGTTTTGAAAATGTTCAATGAAGATCCAGACACTGATGGCGTTATCATGATCGGTGAAATCGGCGGTTCAGCTGAAGAAGAAGCTGCTGAATACATCAAAAAGAACTTCAAAAAACCGGTGACGGCATTTATTGCAGGGGCAGCGGCTCCAGCGGGTAAACGCATGGGTCATGCGGGCGCTATCATCAGCGGAGGCAAAGGAACTGCAGAAGCAAAATTTGCGGCCCTAGAAGCTGCGGGTTGCAAAATTGCTCGTTCCCCGGCTGATATGGGCACGACAATGGCTTCAATGCTTAAAAAGTAGTTTTTAAGTCCACAAGACTGTTTAAAGCGAGCTGGGGAAACCTTGCTCGCTTTTTTTATGCAAAAACGACATCCCGCCGGGGATTTTTTGTTTTGGTTAAGGCCCTGTAAACTTCACAAAGTCTCTGCCCCTTTCCCCCTCTGCTGTGCTATGAACAGCCATCTTTAAAAAAAGGGGTCGTACCTATGAAACGCGTATTTGTATCTGCACTTATCGTTCTTTGTTCTTCTTCAGCATTCGCTCAACAATGCATCAATTTAAACCAGGCTCAAAAAGCTTTAAATAGCTACTTAGCTCCCCTTGTTGGCCAAATCCCTTCTCAAGATTTTCCGTGGTTAGAAGAAGATCGCGATGCGAATCCAATTTCTGATCTTGATGTAAAGAAAGCTTTAAGCACTTTAAAATGGAATAGCAAAAAATTGAGCTATGAAACTTCTGCTGTCGTCGGTGGCTATTGTGCTCCTGCGGCTGAAGCCTGGGGTTGGTATGCGGTTGATTGCCGCGGCAATGTAATGGCTCAGGAAGCTTGCGAAGACTAAGCAAATAAATACTTTTCCGAGAGGGGTCACGGTGAAGTCTGCGTCTTTGATCATACTAATTTTCAGTTCGTTGAATTCTTTTGCGTCTGCTCCCGATTGGTCGGCAGGCGCTGTCGTGACGACTCCTCGACACAATATTTATTCATGGTCCCCTGAAGACTTTGAGTCCTACAAACACCAAGGCAAACTGCACGCACAAGTTTACCCTGTGACGGTCACTGGGGTCTTGCCTCCATACCGCCCCATTCGCCGTTTAATCGAAGAGCAAAACACCAATCCATTCCGCAAATGGATTCAAAACATTTTGCACGAAACAACAGGTTATTACCGCTTCGTCGATTTACTAAAGCACTTAGGCTTACATGACTATCCCGGTTCAAATGATACCGGCGTTTACGCAGCACCTTACCCAAAGGAATTATTCCACGCTGAAGAGCTTATGGGCTTTGGGGTTATCAATTACAAGGGAGCAGAAGGATTTACCTTCAGTTGCGCTGCCTGCCACACCTCAAATCTTTTCGGCAAAACAGTCTTAGGCATGACGAACAGGTTTCCACGGGCCAATGAGTTCTTCATCAAAGCAAAAAAAGTTGTCACCGCCACCGACCCTTACCTATTTCAAACTTACACTGGCGCGACCGATGCAGAACGAGAAATGTATGCAATGTCGCGCGACCATCTGCAATCAGTGGGCTTGAAACACCCTCAGGCTTTGGGTTTGGACACGTCGCTGGCGCAAGTGGCTCTGTCGCTGAATCGCCGGGCTAAGGATGGATACGCCTCTTATCATACGCTTTTTCAGGCGCATCCTCGCGCAGACGTGTATTTGGATGATCAACCCGCGGACTCTAAACCGGCTGTGTGGTGGAACTTAAAATATAAAAACCGTTGGCTGTCTGATGGCAGCGTTCTTAGTGGCAATCCTATTTTCACCAATATTATTTGGAATGAAATTGGTCGCGGCGTGGATTTAGTAAAGCTTGAAAAGTGGCTTAGCGAAAATCAAAAAACCATCGATGAGCTGACCACCGCCGTGTTTTCTTCAGAGGCCCCACTGATTACGGATTTTATCCCGGCAGAAAAAATTGATCTTGGCAGAGCAAAGCTAGGCGAAGAGGTCTTCAAAAATAACTGCGCAAAATGCCATGGTCACTATGACAAAGCGTGGAGTCAGCCGGGATCCGAAGCCCTTCCCCTGAAGGATCAATTAAAAACTGTGCAAGTTCGCTATAAAGAGAAAACTCCCGTCATTGATGTCGGCACGGATCCTTACCGCCGCATCGGCATGAAGTCCCTTGAACAATTAAATGATCTATCGATTTCAAAAACGAACAACATCGTGATTAAAGCGCAAGACGGTTATGTGCCTCCTCCTTTGGTGGGCATTTGGGCGCGCTGGCCGTATTTCCATAATAACTCGGCGCCCACCTTATGTGCGGTTCTTACGCGTGCTGAAGAAAGACCTAAAACTTACTATTCAGGTCACGCCAACGATGTCGAAAGGGATTTTGATTTTGAATGTAATGGCTATCCCACAGGCGCGAAAACACCCAAAGCTTGGCAAACGCCCGCTCACTTCTTCGATACCTCTCGCAAGGGCATGAGCAACGGCGGTCACGATCAAAAGATCTTTATCAAAGACGGCAAAGAGATCCTTTCAGTCGAAGACAAGCGCAACCTTATACTATTCTTGCAGACGCTCTAAACTAAGGGGACGGCTTAAGTACTGAAAGTCCCTTTCAAAGAACTAAACAAAACCACATGACTCGTGGCATTATTATATCCTCGTTAGCGGGATTAAAACCAAGAGTGGACATGTGTCCGTCAATTCGCTAAAACTCCAGCATTCTTTAATAAATTTAAAATCAATGCCTTAAAAAGGAGATCCCATGGCTATCGAACAAACATTCTCAATCATCAAGCCAAACGCGATGAAAAAAAACGCAATCGGCGACATCATCAGCATGTTTGAAGCAAACGGTTTGAAAATCGCTGCTGCAAAAATCACTATCTTGTCTAAATCAAAAGCAGAAGAGTTCTATGCTGAACACAAAGAACGTCCTTTCTTTGGTGAACTAGTATCTTTCATGACTTCAGGCCCAGTTTGCTTGATGTGCTTGCAAGGTGAAGGCGCAGTTATGAAAAACCGCGAGATCATGGGTGCTACTGATCCTAAAAAAGCTACTGTAGGAACTGTTCGCGCTAAATTCGGCGACAACGTTGGCGAAAATGCAGTTCACGGTTCTGACTCTGCAGCTTCTGCAGCTCGCGAACTTGCTTTGTTCTTCGAAAAGCACGAAATCTGCAACGTATAATCCTCAAAGATTTACGCTTTACATGAATGCGAAAATTAACAAGGGGGGAGCGCAAGCTCCCCTTCTTGGTTCAAAGCTTACACTGAATATCGAAAAACTTGCCGTTGGCGGTGCTGGAGTTGCACGACACGAAGGAATGGTTATCTTCGTTCCTCAAGTAGCGCCCAATGAAGAAGTCTTAGTCGAAATCACTTTGGTAAAGAAAAACTTTGCGGAAGCGAAGTTGTTGCAAGTACTAAAGGCTAGCCCCGCACGCAAAACACCTCCGTGCCCGGCGGCCGAACGCTGTGGCGGTTGCAATTGGCAACACATCAACGAAGACGAACAACGTCGCCAAAAACAAATTTTAGTCTTAGAAACTCTGCAAAAATTCAATCGCGGGGTGGAGTTTGAATACTTACCCATCAAAGCAAGTCCTCGCTCTTTACGCTATCGCAATCGCATTCAGCCTAAATTTAAAAATGGCCGTTTCGGATTTTTTGCACGCAATTCTCACGAAATTGTTGAGGTCGATGATTGCTTAATCACCGAAGAAATTTTAACCGACAAGTTTTCTGAGGTTCGTACCTGGGCCGCACAAAAGAATGCGAAAGATCTTCAACGTTTAGAAATGTATATCGCCGACGACGGCCTTGTTCGCCACGGTTTGATCACTGACGACGACGACGGTATCGGCTTTTCTCAGGTAAATCGCTTTCAAAATGATGACCTGGTTAAGACCGCTTTACAGTGGGCCGGGGACGAAAAGTATCAAAAAGTTTTTGATCTGTACGCGGGATCTGGCAACTTCACTTTTCCTTTGGCTGAAAAATATTCGCAATCGCAAGTTATCGGTGTTGAGCTAAATCCCAAACTGGTCGAGCGCGGCCAACAACGCGCAGGAAGCAACTCGCGTGTTCAGTTTTTCCGCTCAGATGTGGATAGCTATATCAGTAAAGCCTCTATTTCCAGCAACGACCTTGTGGTCTTAGACCCACCTCGCGCAGGTGCGAGTGAGCTGATCATGAAAAAGTTAGCGGAAATGAAGCCCAAAAAGATCATTTACATCAGTTGTCACCCTGTTTCACTGGCTCGAGATCTGCAGTGGTTCTTTGCTTGGACACAGAAATTAGGAGTGAAAGCGCAACTCGCACGAGTGCAAACCTTCGAGATGTTTCCACAGACAGACCATGTTGAGACTATCGCCGAGCTGAGGGTTGACTCTTAGCTCTCAAATGATACCTTTTTAGCATGCGTAAATGGATTATCGCACTTTGCACTCTGTCCATGTTGGGCTGCGCCAGCTGGGGAGAAAAAGACAAACAAAAAGCAGAACTTCATCTTCGGTTGGGCTCCGCCCAGCTTAATGGTGGCAATTATCCAGACGCCCTTCGCGAACTTTTAAGAGCCCAAGAACTAGACCCGAAAAATCCTGTTATTCAAAATAACTTGGGTTTGGTCTATTTTTTTCGCGAACGCTATGATTTAGCAGAAAAGCATCTGCGCAAATCCATCGATTTAGACAGCACCTACACCGAAGGTCGCAATAACTTAGCACGCGTCCTGATCGAAAAGGGTCAATACGCTAACGCCGAAAAAGAATTGCAAATCGTGATGAACGATCTGACCTATCCCACTCCGGGAAAAGCTTATATCAACTTAGGTCTAGCTAAGTTTAACCAAAAGGCTTACCCCGAAGCACGTAGCGCATTTACCAAAGTTTTAGAGGCAACGCCGGATGACTGCACGGCAAGCACTTATTTCGGTCGAACTTATTTTGAAGTTGGCGACTATGCGCAAGCGGCTGAGTCTTTGGATCGTGCGATCAGTTTCTGCCAAAAGAATCTTTTTGATGAGCCACACTATTACAGTGCCTTGGCTTACTATCGCTTGGGTGAAAAGTCTAAATCCATGGCGCGCTTTGAAGAGCTTATTAAATATTATCCAACCGGTAAGTATCGCGACAAAGCTAAGGGTATGCTCAGCTTGCTTCGAAAGGGACACTAAATGAAAAAAACTGGTGAAATGCTAAGGAAAGCCCGTGAAGAAAAAGGTCTGTCACTGCACGAAATCGGTCTATCCTTAAAAATCAGCAGCAAAGTTCTAAGAGCCATCGAAGACGGCAATGAACAAAACCTTCCGGCGAAAACTTTTTTGCGTGGCTTTGTGCAAAGCTATGCAAATTTTCTGCACTTGGATGTCGACAAGGTTCTTGAAAGTTTTTACGAAGAAATGGGATCTACCCGCCCGAAACCTTATATTCGTCCTTCGGATGACGGCAAAATTGATGCGTCTGCTATCAACACTGGCGAAACCGAAAAAGCTGTGGCTGCGACGACAGCACCTACACCAATAAAGAAAACGACTCCGCCGCCAACAAACAAAGCAGATGGCTTGCAATCGCTGCAAGAGAATAAAACAAACAGAACCATCTTAATTACGGTTTTAAGTGCGGTCTTAGTCGGCTTGATTTTCTTTACCAAAAAAATGATCGACAAGTATTCGAAAGAAGCCGAGGTGCCTAGCAGTGAAGTTGCGCAAACTATGGAAGGAGCAACACCTGTTAGCGAAGCCGACAGCACGCAAGCCCCTGAACCTGTAGAGCCGTTAACATCTGCTCCTCCCGCAACAACAGTCCCAGTGACGATTCCTTCGGCCACTCCGATCCCGAAAACCGAATCAACGCACCCAATGACAACGGCCGCAACGCCAAGCCCAACACCCATTGCAACGGCAACGGCGACTCCAGTGGCTTCGGTGACACCTGCACCGGTACCAAAACCATCGCCATCTCCGACGCCTTCAGTAACGCCGTCTCCGACTCCTGTTACCGCGGCAACTCCAGCAGCTTCCGCGACACCAGCGGCGACTGTTGCAGCAAGCCCGACACCTACGCCAACGCCAAAACCCACACCTAAAGAAGAGTCTGGCAAGCCTGTTGAGTTGATTGTAGAAGCGCTTGATACCGTTGAGATTGAATACTCTTCACCAACTGGAAAAACTCAAAAAATTAAACTGTCTGCAGAGCAAGTTCACACCTTTAAAAGCAAAAGCGGTTTGAAGATTAGCTTCTCAAATGGTGGTGCCGTGAATTTGATTCTGAATGGAAAAGAGCTCGGTATTCCGGGTGATCTTGGTAAGTCGATTAAGTTGAGTTATTAAGTTTGAAAAATTTCTGGCGCATTTGGGGCCTGAGCCTTTTATTTAAGTTCATATTGGCTGCATTAATTCCATTAAGTGCTGACGAAGCCTATTACTGGGTATGGTCGCACAAAATGCAGCTCAGTTACTTCGACCACCCGCCCATGGTGGCTTGGCTGTTTTACCTTGGTCACTTCCTAGAACCCCTAGCTCATGCTGTTCGGTGGCCCGCTGTTCTTTTAGGTCATGGGATGATTGCTGTATGGTTTTTCATTCTGCGCAAGCATGTAGACTTCGGTAAAATAAAACTATGGACCTATCTAGTTTTATTCTCTCCCCTTCTGGGTTTTGGGTCGTTGATTATAACTCCTGATTTGCCGGTATTGTTTTTCTGGTCGCTTGCTATTCTTTTTGCACTAAAATCCTTAGAAGAAAAAACTTTGCTTTCGTACTTAGGCTTAGGGGCTGCCTTAGGTTTAGGTTTCTGCGCTAAGTACCACATCGTTCTTTTCGTCCCTTGTCTGCTCGCCTATCTTTCGCTTGAAAAAAAATGGAAGGACGTGCGTGTCTCTGGAGTCCTGCTAACGGTTTTCATTGGATTGATTTTTTGCACACCGGTGATCTTATGGAATTACTTAAATGATTTTGCCTCTTTTGAGTTTCAATTAAAGCACGGGCTTGAAAAGACGTCTTACAATCCTGAGTGGACCTGGTCATATCTTCTAGGCCAAGTGATGATTCTGTTCCCGTTGGTTTTCTGGGCAGGACTTCGCGCGAAGGTGCCGTCCACGTTGCGCTGGCTTTATTATTTCAGCTGGGGTCCATTGCTATTCTTTTTTGCGACGTCTTTTCGAGCATCCGTTGAAGCCAATTGGCCCATCATTGCATATCCTTCATTCATCGCCTTGGCTTTGTTTTATCCCGCAATGCAAAAATGGTCGCGTTATTATATTGCCTTCTGGGGAGCCATTTTTGCCTTGGTTATCGCGACTCTTTTTACGCCCTCGCTAAGAAGCATGAACGAAAAAGTAAACGAACCCTATGCTTTCCAAGAGCTCAGTGCAGTCGCCAAAGAGTTTCAGCCTCTTTACGCGAGTACATATCAAATGGCCTCATCAATTTGGTATTTTAGCAAAGTTCCGACATTTAAACTGCACGGCATCAGCCGCTTTGACTTCTTTGATACGCTGCTAGAATCGCAGCCATCAGGAAATCAGTTTTATTTGGTGAAGCGCCCGACAAATGGTTTACCTTCGTGGATTTCCGAACAACAATGGCAAATGAAAAAGATCAAAGATGTATCTTTAGAATTTGAATTGTTGGAATTCACGCGCCCATGAAGTCTTTAGTTTTCGCTTCATTTTTATTAGTCACATATTTTTTGTACGGATTTTATATCAATCAGTACGACATTTCTGTGATTCCAACGCAAATTACGCGCAGCCATTCACAATCTTTCAATGATTATAAAGGCGTGCTTAACGTCCACACCGATTTAAGTATTGGGTCAGCACCTTCAAGCTTCGTCATTGCCTCTGCCAAACTTGCAAACTTAGATTTCTTAATGTTCACGGATTTAAATACGTTCAACATTCCTACAACGTTTGAATCTTATCATGGCAATCTTTTGGTTTTCTCTGCTGGCAAGTACAGCTATCTGGATTCGCGCTTAATTTATTATTCTTTAAAGCAAGAAAGTATTGGTGAAAACTTGGGCGAAGCCCAAGTTAAGCTCGCCGATCTTTTGTCGCAAAAAACAGATGACAGCAAAGACACTCTTTCTATTTTGGCTCACCCTTATAAAGCCGGTTATTCGTGGAATGGCGAAATCCCAACGGGCCTTGATGGTTTTGAGTTATTGAACATGAAAAGTTTGATCAATCGCGCTTGGGAAGAGTCCAAACTTTCGACAATTTGGAGCTTGGCTATTTACCCATTCAATCAGCGCTTGGCCTTTTTACGTTTGTACACGGAACCGACTGACGAAATCGCTTTATTGGATAAACTTAGTCAGCAGCGACGCACGGTTGTGTATGGTGGCACCGAGGCTTCAGCCCGAGTCATTCCCTTAGCTAATTATTTTATTCGCTTTCCTAGCTATAAAAGATCTTTCGAATTCATGAGCAATCACATCTTGCTGCGCTCTGAATTGACGGGAAGTTTTAATAACGATCGCCAAAAAGTTTTTAGCGCCTTAAAGAACGGAAACTTTTATATTTCTTTAGATATGCTCGGGGACCCAAAGGGTTTCGTTGCAACCATTGAAGATGAAACGCGTTCGCACCTGATGGGTTCTTCTGTTAAGCTTGGCAAAAATATGAATTTGAAAGTCAGTTTGCCATTAAAACCAAAAGACTTTTTTGAAATTATGATTGTACGTAATGGCGAAGTCGTGGCGCGCATCAATGATCCGGAAACAAGTTATCCGATCACGCAACCCGGTACCTATCGCGTGCAAGTTCGTGTCAGTCCTTTAATGCCATTACCAGATGCAAAAAAATGGATTACGTGGATTTACACAAATCCGTTCTTCGTAAATCCTTAAGTTTTTTCTGCTTTAACTGAATCGTCAAACCGTCGATAATCGCGGACTGGCAGGCTAAACGTTCATGCTTTTCAAAGCCACGATCGGCCGCCATCTCGGCTTCTATTTCGTTCCGCGAACCCAAGTTTTCAAGCCCTTCAACGACTTCTACCAAGCAAGTTCCGCAAGTCCCGTGTCCGCCACACGTATGGTCGATCGGAATGCCTGATCTAATGGCAACATCTAAGACGCAGCGGTCTTTATGACTCGCCATGACTTCCCCGGGAGTCGGCAAAAAGTTGATATATATTCCGGACTTAGCTTTCACGCCCACTATCTCCTATAAAAGGGCAGTCTTTAGTTGAAACACCCCTCCCCATTTTGTATCAATGTTTTCATGAGATTCATAGCTTTTGACTTAGAGACCACTGGTACAGTTCCTGGCGTAGACCAAATCGTAGAGATTGGTGCGGTTCGCTTTATTAACGGTCAACCGGAAGCGATCTTCGCGACCTTGATTGATCCTCGCCGCCCAATTCCTCCGGGAGCTTCTGCCGTGAACGGAATTTCCGATGACATGGTCAAAGGCAAGCCGTTGGTTGAAAGCGTTCTACCATCATTTGCAGAGTTCTGCGGCGATGATATCTTAGTGGCGCACAATGCTCCGTTCGATACGCAATTTTTAACCGCTGATATCAAAAAATACGAAGTTGCAGCGCCAAAAGGTCTGATCCTAGATACTTTGCCAATCGCGCGTAAAGTATTCCCAGGTTTACCGAACTACAAATTAGGAACTTTGGTTCAGCACTTAAAAATCCCGACAACGGATTTCCATAGAGCTGAAGAAGATGCTTCTTATTGCGGTCACTTATTTTATCAAATGGTAAAAAGAATTTCTATCGGAGGCCAACCTCCGCAAGTAGGAAACCTTGTTGCCTTAACTGGTAAACCAGAAGTGCGTTTCCCACAAATCGTGCGTCAGCCCAAACAAATGGATTTCTTCGGCGCTCTTTAGTTCATTTAAACAGAAGCTGATGCTCCTGTTTAAGCCTTTGCTTTGTGAGCGATGGGGTATCTGCGACCCCTACCAAACGAATGCTGCGATACTTTTAAAATCGGTGGCGCCTGCCAACGTTTAAATTCCGTGCGCATCAAGACAGGCAAAAGCCACTTATCCGTCGGGGTTTTCGCAGCTCCTGAATTTTCCACAAGATACTGCACAGACTTATCAAGGTCCGCATACGGCGGTAACGAATCCTGATCTTTTTGATTTGGACGAAGCTCCGCCGACGGAGCCCGATCAATAATATATGCAGGAATCAACTCATCCTGCGCATTATAGTGACGAGCCAACGCATAGACTTGCTCTTTAGTTAAATCACCCAGTGGCGCCAAACCACCACACATATCACCGTACAGTGTTGAATAGCCCGCAGCATATTCACTCTTATTACCGGTTGTAAGCAGTAGGCTGTTATCTTTATTCGACAACGCCATCAAAGAGATTCCACGCAAGCGTGCTTGCAGGTTTTCATGAACTAAGCCAAATCCCGAAAGGCCTAAGCCTTTTTCTAAAGCTGCGACAACTTCGTTGTACATCGAAGTAATTTCAACAGTTTTAAAATCCACGCCCAGATTTTTTGCCAGTTGCTTGGCTAGAGTTAAACTTTCCGGAGCATTAAACGGCCCCGGCAAACCAACAGCTGTCACGTTCGCAGGTCCCAATGCATCCACCGCCAAAGCAAGAACTACAGCGGAATCAATACCGCCACTTAAACCTAGGTGAATATGCTTAAGACCGGTCTTGTGGCAGAAATCACGGATACCTAAAACTAAAGCACGACGCAGCTCTTCGACGACAGAAATTTTTGCGGTCTTATTCCAAACCTCGTTCGTGTCTGTATCAATGACGTTGATGTCTTCTTCAAACTGCTGACAGCTTAAGATTTTTTTACCTTTTTTATCTAAGATAAAGCTTCCGCCATCAAAGATAATTTCATCTTGGGCGCCGACAAGATTGGCATAAAGAATAGGGGCGTTAAAATAGGCCGCTGTTTTTCCAGCCACATATTCACGCTTCTTCATCTTGCCCAAGTGATAAGGTGAGGCACTTAGGTTGATCACCATATCAATTTTCTTTTTCTTAACCTTTGCTAAAGGATTTACTTTGTAAGAAGAAACGCCCTTGGGATCAGGCCACGCCCAAATATCTTCGCAGATCGTTAGGAAAAATTTTTTCCCTTTCCACTGGAAGTAATTCTTTGCAAGATCGCCCGGCTCAATAAAGCGCGCTTCATCAAACACATCGCCCGTTGGCAAAAGTTGTTTATGGAAGAACTGTGGCTTTTGACCTTTGGCTACGAAGACGGCACTGTTAAAGTAAGGACGCCCCAGTTTTTGGGAATTCTTAGTGATCAAACCAAAAATCACACCTATGTCTTTGGGAATTTTCTTAAGAAGATCTTTGAATTGTGCTTCTTGCTGCGCCACCAGGGCCGAGCGTTCTAACAAGTCAAACGGATGATAACCGAACAGTGTGCACTCTGGGAAAACAACGAGTTCACACTTACGCTGCTGCGCTTGCTGAATGAAGTTCAGGATTTTTTCTTTATTAAATTCGAAATCTGCTAGTGTCGGATTGATTTGGGCAATTGCGATTCTCATGGAATCAATATACGCCCAGAAAATCCATCTTGGTAGCCATGGTGATGATTTATTTCATTCTCTGGATACTTCCAGCAGAAATAGCCCTCGCCACTATCAAAGTCGGCCATCCACAAACCCTTAGGTTCTGCACCCAGTTTTTCGACCTTCACTTGCCAACGGTCAATAATCGAATTGATGCTATTTTCTATAATTGCTACTGAAGGATGTGTCTTATCAGAGAAAGCTTCGATTCTGTTAAGATGCGCTTTGACTTCACGACTGGCTTCTTCGGTCATACGATAGACGATGGGCAACAGCTGACGCGCTTCCTGCAACGTAAATTCTTTTTTGCGATTGATCTCAACCACATTTTCAACCAAAAGAGCCCCCACCCAAATAATCGGAAGACGCTGTATCTATTAAAGCGCGGTGTGTTTCAAGAAATTAACGCCATGACAGGCAACTTAAGAATTTTGATGAAGAATTTCTAAACGCGATGCATAGATTATTTTTCGCCGGATTTTGACATTTGCAATGCCTGACCACCAATGAAGATCACAAGCGCGATGACCAAGGCTGCAATGAATAAATAACGTATAAAATTTCCAATTGTCATTGGGGGAATATCTTCCAACTCCGTCTTTTGCGGAGGCGGTTTCACGGGTATTTTTTTCGGCGCAGGCCCAAAGCCTTCATTCGAGGAAACTGCCTGACCGATATTGTCTTTTTTCTTCGCGATTTTTTTTCGTTCTGCTTCACTCAATCCCGACAAAGGAACCGAGGACACTTTGCGACCCTGTTGAGCCATCTCGTAATTATTTCGACTGTTAAAAAAAGCACCATTTGGCCCCGAGCTGAGCGCACTTTCAACAACCTTACCTTGGGGACCATCACTGGATTCTGTTCCAACAGAGCGTCGGCCACCGCCGCCTATTTGGTTGCTGCCACCGCGGGAGTTAGATCCCGCATAAGTACTCGATGAACTGCCACCGGATGCGCCGTCAGAGCTTGAGTTGGAGCCCTTACTTCCTGACGAGCTTGAACTGCTTGTACTGCTATCTGTCGGAGGACGACCGGCTGCCAAAGTGCCGGGTTGAAATTTTTTGTTACATTCAGAGTCCTCGTCAACCTCAGACGGCGTATCACCACCTAAAGTCGGCAGCTCACCGTATTCCAGTAAGCACGCGACATATTTTCCCATGTAATTATCAATAAATTCACCGAAGGGCTTAAAGATCACATTCATCAAAGCCAAAACAAGCGAAACGGAGATGATCACCAATAGAACATACTCAACCACAGCCTGACCGCGGTTGTTTCTTAGTCCAGCTCTAAATTTAGTTCTCTTCACTCGAAAGGGCATTTAGGTAATAATACAACACATGGTGAACGGACTGAATTTCAATCGTTGTATGTATAATCTGATCTTGGCTTTTGTCTCATTCTTGGTCATTGCCCCTTCGTACGCCCAGACTTCAGGTCAGGCCGTCGATGAATTCGATGCCTTTGAAGAAGAAATCAAAGGCGCAAGCAAATCCGCACCTGCTAAGAAATCAGCACCAGCAAATCAAATTCCGACATCAACGCCGGCACTGTCTGAAGCTCCCCTGCAAAAAGGTCCCGTCGCCAAGTCTCAAGGCAAAGTTCCAGTAGCCCAAATGGCCGAAGAGCACTTTAAAAAAGGGGAATATGACAAGGTCACTGCTCTGTTGTGGCCACAAGTTGATAAGATCGAACGAAAATCCTTAGTGCTTCTAGCAAAGGCCCACGAAAAGCGCAAAGAAGCCTCTGAAATGATCCGCGCCTTGAATATTTTAATTGGCAAAGACGCCAAAGACTTCGAAGCCCACACCCTGATGGGCAATGCGCATTTGTTAGAAAGGAAGAACAAAGATGCGATGGAAAGTTACAAGAAGGCCCTAGAGTTCAATGCACGCTATGAACCTGCCTACGACGGCCTTATTCGTCTGTATGGAGAGCGCAAGACGCCAAACCTGTACGAGCTGCGCATCCTTTATCAAGACATGATTGATGCCATTGGTGCTCGCCCCGTTTATTTACGTAAACTGTGTGAGGTCAACACCCAAGACAATACATTTGAAGCCGCCATCCAAACCTGTAAAGAGGCCATCAGCAAGGATTCTAGCGTCGCAGACCCGTATGTATACTTGGCCCTTAGTTACGCGGGAATGGGCGAAGACAAGCGCGCCCAGAGCGGTTTAAAGAAGGCTGCCAAGGATTTTCCCAAATCCGAGTTGGCCCAATTTCAATACGCCAAAACTTTAGAAGATCAAAAGAACTATGTCGATGCGATGAAAGTATATAAGTCGGCAACCGAAGCCGATGCTCAGTCCGCACGCTCGTGGTTGGGATTGGCCAATTCTTCTTTCGAAATTCGCAAGTATGACGTGGCGTTGTCTGCTTATAAATTGGCGTGCAAATATGATAAAAAAACAGCGGTGTCTTTTCGAAGAGCCACCACTGTCTTAAGAAATACTAGAAATACTCAATGGCTTAGCCAATTCGAGAGCAGCTCAGAAAACTGCACTTTCTAGTTATTAGTTTTCTACAACGATTTCACCGACAAGGTCGTATTCTAAGCTGTCCGTGATGTGAACTTTCACCATGTCGCCGGTCTTAGCTTGACCGTCGTTGATCAAAACCACGCCGTCGATGTCCGGAGCTTGACCCCAGAAACGACCTTGCAACAACAAATCCGTTTCTTCAGAGTAACCTTCGACAATAACTTCAATCGTTTTACCAATGAAGTCGCGGTGCTTTTCACGAGAAATATTTTGCTGAACTTCCATCAAAGCATCGTGACGGTATTGTTTTGTTTCCGCATCGATTTGATTGTCCATACGTCCACCTGGAGTGTTTTCTTCAGGAGAATATTGGAAACAACCTACGCGATCAAATTGTTGATCTGCCACAAATTGTAAAAGTTCTTCGAACTGTTCCGCAGTTTCACCTGGGAAACCCACGATAAATTGCGTACGAACAACTGCTTCTGGAATATGCGTGCGAATATTCATCAACGCTGTTTCAATTTCACCGCGAGTCATTTTGCGGTTCATGCTTTTTAGAACGTCGTCATTGATATGCTGCAAAGGCATATCGAAGTACTTAACGATCTTTTTGCTGTTTTTGATAACCTGAACCATCTCTGGAGTAATTCCATCTGGGTACAAGTACATCAAGCGAATCCATTGCAAACCTTCTACTTGGTCCAACGCTTTTAAAAGCTCAACCGGGCTTTCTTTGCGAGTTGGATCTTTACGGCGGATATCCCAACCGTAGTCAGTGAAGTCGTGGGAAATGATGATCAATTCTTTAACGCCACCAGCGACCAGAAGTTTTGCTTCTGCCACAACGGCGTCGATAGAACGAGATTGCAAGTTGCCACGGATCAAAGGGATCGCGCAGAAAGCACAACGTTTCATGCAACCTTCAGAGATTTTCAAATACGCACGGTGGCCCGGCTGAGAGTTCACGCGCGGAGTTGCTTCTTCTTGCAAATATGTTGGCAAGTTGAAGAACGTTTTTTGCTTTTCCCCCGCATCAGAGTTTTTCAAGATTTTCGCGATGTTTTGGAATTCACCAGAACCCACGAAAAGATCGGCTTCAGGAAGACCTTCGACAAGGTCATCTTTATAACGTTGAGTTAAGCAACCAGCGACAACAACCTTTTTGATTTTGCCTTCTTGCTTAAGTTCCGCCATGTCCAAGATACGTTGAATTGATTCTTTTTTTGAATCTTCAATAAAACCGCATGTGTTGACGATGACTGTGTCCGCCTCTTCAGCTTCTCCGACAACGCTATAGCCGTCTTTCATCAAAGTGCCGGCCATGATTTCGCTGTCGACTAAATTCTTCGGACAACCAAGAGAGATAAAGTGTACTTTTTGATTTGGAGTTGTCTCTTGTTTCATAAATCTGTCACCTGTGCGCCTTTTGGAATTACGTATTTAAATAAACTGTTTTTTTCTTTTTTTGGAAGGTTCACGTTTGAAAAACGCATCACCGTCAAATTGCCGATGTCGTCTTTGTAAGAAAGCTCTTTCATCGTGAGCTCTTTGCTGTCCAAAACGATTTTCAAATCTTTGATGGACAAGTCATTGCTTAAAGGCGTGACGTCATACTTCACAAGATTTTCAACTTTTTCTTTTTCAACAGCTTTGAAGTTCTTTTCCAAGTCTGCACCAAGAAGAGAAGAGATCAAAATGTGTGAACCCGTTTTTTTATCCACTTTGCCTTTAGCTACTTGCACAACCCCACCCAATTCTTTTGGTGGAGTTTGTTCGCTGTAAATTGTCGTTCCGTCAAAAACTAGAAGTGTTTTTTCGGGCGTCGTGTTTTCCCAACGGAATTTTTTGTTCGCTAAAAAAATCTTGCCTAGGTATTTCGTTTCTTTACCAAGAAGTTCTGACGTAACTGTTTTTTCCACACTCATTTCCACAAGTTTGGCGTTACGGTATTTTTTTGAAACTTTCTGAAGAGTCGTTTCCGTTGCGGCAAAACTTGCCACGGAAAGGAATGGCACTAAGAAAATTAAAGCTTTGATATATTTAAACATTCGGCCGTTATAGCAGATCCCTGGACGCTCCGCAAGAGAGGCTCCTCTTGGCGAGCACCCAAACCTCAAAGTGAGGGGGACTTCCAAGGGCAACATGAGCTGCTCTCGCTGTGGCCCCCGTAGTTAAGATATCATCCGCGAAAATGATCAAAGGCGCCTCTGAAAAAGGCACACCCTCTGTATAATTTACATTGGCTTTGAGCTCGATTAAGGCCCTCTCCCCCCGGTCCTTCCGTCTTTGTTTCGCAGAGCCTCCGGGCCCGGCTTTTTCTAAACCCGGAAGCAAGGTTGCGCCCAGGCTAGAGGCTAAAGCTTCCGCCCAGAGATAGGCATGATCCCGGCAATTTGGTTTGTTCGCGGGAGCGGGGATCACATAAATTTTTTTTCCAGCGGGAAGAACTCCAGAAAATGTCTGCGCGAACCTGCTTGCGTAAAAGCTCCAGACTTTTTTGTGACCGGGTCCTTTCAGCGAAAGAACTAAGTGCGACAGCAAATCACTTTGCCCCGGATTCCATTCGAACAAAGCACGCGTTGCATAGGGCTTGGTTTCTTGCGCAGGGGCACAGCGCAGGCGTTGCAATGTCTTATCACAGGGCTTGCACAGCAGTCCGCTCCGGACAAAAAAGGATCCGCAATTCAGACAACACGAACAATAAGAAGCAAGCAGGTGCATAAACGAAATCATAATATTGCCCTGGTGCAAAAACTTTGACACCCTATTGCGGGCGACCTAAAAACAAAGACAGAGGGGTCTATGAAAATATTTTTCAGCGTTGTTCTTTTTCTTGGTCTATCTATTTCATCTTTTGCATCGGGACTATCTGCGCACCGTAAGCCTAACGAATCTTACGAAGTCGCTCGTGATCGTCACACCTTCAACCAGTCTTTTACACTTCCCAATCAAAGTGCGGACTCTCTAGGTCGTTACATTTCTGCAGAGCGCGCAAAGAAACCGTTAAAACAATTAGACATCACACATATTCCAGACGTCGGTTCTTATCCGGATCTAGAGCGTGAGTTTTTCTATGTACGCGATACCCGTTTTATCAAAACCAACAATGCTAATTTTCCACGTCGACTGACTTGGATGTATCCTGATGACGGTTGCTATGCTCGCGCGGAGCTTGCCAAGAACGAACTTAACGCCCACAACTTTCCGGAACCAAAAAAGCTTTTCGTTTTTGGCAGTCTTCATGCTCCATCGAAAAACTCTGAAACAGGTTATGTGCAGTGGTGGTATCACGTAGCAGTTACTTACCGTGTCGGCGCTGATGTTTATGTATTCGATCCTGCGATCGAGCCTCTGCATCCGCTTAAGATTTCAGAGTGGAATCGCCTCGTAGGTGGCGAAAGTTCGCAGGTGCAATATTCAATTTGCGATCAAAACACGTATGACCCTTCAAATGACTGCAATCAACCAACACCTGTTTCAATCGAGATGTCTTTGCAAGAGCAAAAGCAATTCCTAAGTGCTGAATGGGATCGCCTGCTTGATCTGCATCGCAATCCTGAAAAAGAATTGGGCGACAGTCCGCCGTGGCTAAGTCCAGCGCAATAGTTTTAGATATTGTGGTACGGGATTTTCTTAATGATTGTAAAGGCACGGTAGATTTGTTCTAAGCTCATCACCTGTGCCATTAAGTGGTTCATAACCATTGGGGAAAGAGCCACTTTCAAGTCTGCTCGTTTACGCACATCTTCATTTACGCCAAAAGCTCCACCAATGATAAAGATAGCTCTTTTCTTTGAAGAGCCCAGGATGTTTTCTATCTTTTTTGAAAACTGAATCGAATCAAGAACGGATCCGCGTTCATCGAATAAGACAACATAGTCATCGCTATTAATATTTTTAAGAAGTAATTCTGATTCTTCGTTGCGCTTAAAGTCTGCGTCTTCACGCGCAGACTTTTTGGCTTTCAGGGACTGAATATCGAAAGGAATAAAGAACGAGATCTTCTTTTTGTACAACTCGCTCGCCTCGTCGGCCCAAGCCTCTTTGGCAGTGGCAAGATTGTACAAAATGAATTTCATAAACTAAGATTTCGCCTCTGGCTTACCTACGTATGGATCTTTCAGGCCAAGATCTTTGCCTTCTCTCCATAGACTTTCAAGATTGTATTCTAAACGAACGAAATCATAGAAAAGATGGATGATCAAAGAACCGTAATCCACTAGAACCCAACGGCCTTCATCAATACCTTCAACACTTTGCGGGTGAATATTGTATTCTTCTTTTACGGCCATCACGATATTTTCTGCCATCGCCGCCGCATGACGAGTCGACGTGCCCGACGCAATCAATGTGAATTCGCTTGGTGACGTCATGCCACGCAAGTCGAAGCCACGTACGTTGATACCTTTTTTTGCGAACAAAACATCTGCGCAAAATGCCGTGAACTTAGTGTAATCGCCAATGCGATCACCTAGGTTGCGATACATTTTGTGGTCTTTGATGTAAGTTTCAACTGCTAGCGGAAGATATTTTTCAACCGGCTTACCCGTACGAAGCCATTTGCGTAATTCAGTCGCCGAAATTTCAATATCACGCAAAGTGATAAACTGAACACTGCGGCCTGTGCTTAATTCGATAAAGTTGAAATCAAAATCAGATACTAAAGGCTTTAAATAGCCTGGCATTTCTTCAAGTGACTCTGGCGTTTCGTAACCAGGACGAGTCGTCACGATCAGATTCACTTCAGAAAGAATCTTTTGATAGTCTTTCCATTGCGCAAGTTCTTCGAATTTGTCAGCGCCCACGATCAAGAATAAATCAGCGGCTTCGTATTGTTTACGCAAATTCATCACAGTATCAATCGTGTAGCTCATGCCACCGCGTTTGATTTCTTGGTCGTCGATGAAGTAAGAGTCGCCGTATTGTTCAAAAGCCAAACGTGTCAGCTCTAAACGCTGCTGCGGAGTTGGGCCTTCAACCGGAGTTTTTAGAGGGTTTTGTGCTGCCGGAATAACATGAACTTTACCCAAGCCCACTTTTTTTGCCACGGTTTGAATGGCATTAATATGACCCATGTGAGGTGGATTGAAGCTGCCACCAAAAATACCTATTTTCATTCTGCGTCCTTACTTAAAATTTCTTGGGCAAGTTCTGAAACAAGTTCTTTGATGTTCTTGCCTGTCACTGCAGAGATCGCAAAGGGCTCTGAGCCTGAAATTTCTTTGAATTTATTTTTTAACTTCGTCAGCTGATTTTCGCTGAGAGTATCAATCTTATTTAAAACAACCAGCTGAGTGCGCGTCGCCAGCGGGAAGAAGCCTTCCTTGTCTTGATTGTTTTTGTCGTACATTTCTAATTCGAAATTAAGTTCTTCGAAATCTTGTACAGGATCGCGTCCTGACATTCCCGAAGCATCAATCAAGTGAATAAAGAAACGAGTGCGCTCGACGTGTTTTAAGAACTGAATACCAAGACCCACACCTTCATGCGCGCCTTTCACCAATCCCGGAATGTCCGCCACCACAAATGACGAATAATCCCCCGCCTTAACCACACCCAAATTTGGTGTAAGAGTCGTAAACGGATAATCAGCGATTTTAGGTCTTGCTGCCGAGATGCGTGAGATCAAAGTTGATTTACCTGCGTTGGGAAATCCAATGATTCCAACATCCGCAATCAATTTTAATTCTAAAACGACTTCGATCTCTTCACCGTCTTCGCCTGGCTGAGCATAATCAGGAGCTTGGTTTACGCTGGTCTTAAAGAACTCATTGCCTTTGCCACCACGTCCACCTTTTAAGATGATGTATTCGTTGATATCGGTCATATCGACGATGATTTCGCCTTCAAGAGTTCTGATGATGGTGCCCTCGGGAACAATCAAAACGAAGTCAGCTCCGTCTTGTCCCGATTTTTGTCGGCCCATACCCATCTCGCCTTTTTCAGCGGCGTATTTTTTGTTTTGGCGAAGATCCACGAGAGAATTGATATGACGAGAGGTGCGAACGATAACATCGCCACCCTTGCCACCGTTGCCCCCATCGGGACCACCACGTGGCATCATTGATTCACGGCGGTAACTAACACAACCAGGGCCGCCACGACCGGATGCTAATGTGATTCTAACTTCATCAATAAATTTCATTCAGAGCACCATATACAACAAAAAAGGAGCCTTGGATGGCTCCTTTTTATGTATTGAAAAAATATCTTGGTGCTTATCGGAACTGACTAGAACTAGACAGCTTTGGGATAAACACTGATTTTGAAACGTTCTTTAGAGAAACGTTCAAATTTAACAAGACCTTCAATTACAGAGTAGATCGTGTAGTCACGACCCATTTTAACATTGTTGCCCAAGTGGAATTTTGTTCCACGTTGACGAACGATGATTGTTCCAGGAAGAACTTTTTCTCCACCGAATCTTTTTACGCCAAGTCGTTTACTCTGTGAATCACGACCATTCTTTGTACTACCACCGGCCTTCTTACTTGCCATGACGAACCTCTCTTAAGAAATTAAAAATTAAGCTTTTTTAGAAGTTTTCTTTGCTGCTTTTTTCTTCGCGCCAGTTTTAGTCGCTTTTTTTGCAGTCTTTTTAACTGCTTTCTTAGCAACTTTCTTTTTCGCTACTTTTTTAGCCGCTTTTTTAACAACTTCAGTAGTTCCTTTGTTGTTAGCGCGCTCTTTACGAGCTGCTACGCGAGCTTGTGCTTTTTCTGCACGAACTGCTGCAACGTCTACTACATTTGCTTTGTCTTCAGTTTTAGCAACTTTTCCGTCTGGAGAAGTGATTGCTTTAACAAAAAGCTCTGTGAACTCTTGTTTGTGAGTTGCAAACTTTCTGTAACCTTGACGACGTTTCTTTTTGAAAACGATTTCTTTTCTTGTTTTTGCTTGCTTAGTAACAACAACAGTTACTTTCGCACCCTTTACAAGAGGTTGACCAACATGAGTGGACTCACCACCAACCATCAAGATTTCGTTGATATCAAACTCTGCGCCAAGCTTTTGTTCAAGTTTATCAACTTGAAGAACATCACCAGCTTGAACTTTATATTGCTTACCGCCTGTACGAATAATCGCGTACATAGAACCTCCAGCTACCCAATTAAGAACAATGGTAAATGCCACTTTGCACTAGGCTTTGTCAACCTATTACATGCTATTTTTTTCAGCTTGTTCTGGGAGAAAAAGAGATTAAGCCGATCGCCCCCCAAAAGCAACTGGTTTTGCGCAAGCAATTAAAGGTCTAGGTGTTCAATAAAGACTCTTCCTTTCAAGTACTTAGACCTATATTTGGGAACCTTGTTCCCCTCTATATTTTGTTTGGGCGACTCCCTCAGAATTTGTCCTGGCCCCCCCTTCCAGAAGGCAGAATGTTTGTTAACCTCTATATATGGGGCGTTTGGCAGTATTTCTTTTATTTATACTTCAGGGAGGCTTTCCGTTGGCTTTAGCTCAGGAGTGCCCTGAGCTCCCAGCTAGCTTGTACGCCTTGCTGAAAGCACAGGATGCCAATTCAATTGCAACCTATCACTCAGCTTTAAAACATTGCCCGGGTAAAATTGCCTCTTTAGGCAACTCCAGCGTTGAGCGAAGCTACTTTAAAAAAGTCTTAAGCCTTCATCAGCGCCACCTTGAGAACGTCCTTCTCGCACAAAAGTCTGATAGATACCTTGAGGATGATTTGAGTCGCTATTTGGAAATCAGTCGGGCTTTGGGAATATATGAAAAAGCGCCTCAGGCTTTACTCGATAAGGTGGCAGAAGCCCGTCGCACCAGCAGGGATCGAGAAAAAGCTTGTACGACCATCGACAACAGAACTCCAGCTTTGGATTTGCCCAGAGACCAGGGCGAAATTGGTTGGTGCTATGCCTATGCCGCAGCTGACTTGATCTCTCATAAGTTGAAAGTCCCAGTATCCGCACTGGATATCGTTTTTAAATACAATATTACCGATATTGGATCGCGAGGCGCCAAGTTGATGAACGAGCTTCAACTGGGGCAAACAATAAAAATTCCAAATATGGAAACCCGTATTGAGAGCGGAAATATTGAAGATTCCATAAACACCATGATGGAAACTGGCGTGTGTTCAGAAAAGGATCTTCCATCGAGAAATCATGTGCTTTCTAACCTTAAAAGGGATCTTGAAGAGATTCATCGCCTGAAAGATCGCATGCAGAACGAACAAAGTATTTGTGACTTCAGTGCTTACCGAAAGTCCTTTGCGCGCTTTCCAAATTTGTCGTTGCCACAAATTCTGCAAACAACAATTGAAACTTCACACCTCAAACTTATGCACGAATTGGCAGAAAGAAACTGCAAAAAAAGAATGCCGATTTCACACCTCTCTACTAAAACTTTCAGCGCAACAAAAGATTTTGAAGGAACAATGAGCGCCCTAAATAAACAACTCGAAAAGGGTTCGATAGCCGCCATTTCCTACGACTCACAACTTTTACAAAATGGATCTCGAGGTGGACACGCATCGACTATTACGGGGCGATTCTTCAACAAGGACACGGGCGAGTGTAATTACTATCTTCGCAACACTTGGGGAGCATGGACGGACTCAAAATCTGGGTTAAAAAATGTGGACGGATACTATGTAGTGCCCGCCTCTTCTTTAAGAGAAGATCTAAAATTCGTTACTTATCTTGACTAACTTCTAAACAAAAAAGATTTCGTATTGCTCAAGATGGTAATTGGGTTCGATCTTGAAGGCGACCGAGCGGCCCAGCTTTTTTTCGATGTTTTCTAAGCTTTCGCCCTCAACCTCGTAAATCCAATCAACGACCCCGCTGTGACAATGAATAACCACGTTGGTTTTCTTATTGATCAGCATATCGGCATCGCGCTCAAGTTCGCGGAAGATTTCATTTGCGACTGTGGACTTGCGTTTGATGTAACCTTTGCCGTCGCAGTACGAGCACGGTTCGCATAAAGTTTTAATCAAGCTTGGGCGGATGCGCTTACTAGTCATCTCTACCAAACCTAATTGCGACATTGATACGATGTTCGTGCGCGCGCGATCACGTTGTAATTCTTCAGCCAAAGCTTCCATGACTTTTTCGCGATGGGATTCTTTTTCCATGTCGATAAAGTCCATGATGATGATACCACCACAGTTTCTGATTCTTAACTGATGGGCGATTTCGCGGACAGCTTCTAAGTTGGTTTTTAGAATAGTGTCTTCAAGATCTTTTTTGCCAACAAACTTGCCGGTGTTCACATCGATGACCACCAATGCTTCGGCTTCGTCGATGACAATATAGCCGCCCGACTTCAACCAGATCTTTCTTTCCATTGAACGTGAAATTTCAATGTCGATGTCGTACAAATCAAATAGCGGTTTTTGCTCTTCGTACAGCACGATGTTTTGTTTGTACTTCGGCATAAATTGCGACACGAACTTCACAACTTTTTTATGAATTTCGACGTTATCGACCCACACGCTGGTGACGTCTTCGCTCATAAGATCGCGCAAGGCTCTAAGTTCCACGTCTAGCTCAGTGTGAACGTTGCCTGGTGTTTTTTTCTTTTCATAGTTTTTAAAGATCTCTTTGCTTAAGCGATCTAGGTATTCAATGTCCGCTTTTAGCATTTCTTCAGAGGCGCCTTCGCCAGCGGTTCTTACGATCACGCCACCAGAAGGATTGATTTTTTGTACAAGCTGGCGCAGACGTTCGCGCTCTGATTCATCCTCAATACGGCGAGAAATTCCTAAGTGGCGCACCGTTGGCAAGAACACGACAAAGCGACCCGGCAGTGACAAGTGGGTCGTTAAACGAGCACCCTTCGTGCCTAGCGGATCTTTGGCAACTTGCACTAAAATGGATTGGCCTTCTTTCAGAAGATCTTGAATCGGCGTTTTGTTTTGGTGTGAGGGCATTTTGTCGTCTTCGGATTCATCCAAAGGCTCGTCACGATCGACGTGGGATAAAAAAGTGTCGTCGACGTCTTCGCGAATATCGCCCACATACAAAAACGCCGCTTTTTCTAGACCAATGTCGACAAAGGCCGCCTGCATACCCGGCAAAACACGAATTACTGTGCCACGATGAATGGACCCGACCAAAGTCGGAGACGTCTTGCGCTCAATTTTTAAATCAGAAAGAACGCCGGTGTCGACATAAGCTACTCGTGTTTCTTGGGGACGCACATTGATGAGAATTTCTGCAGACACAAGTCCTCCGAAAAATGGCTTTAATTCTTTGATCTAGTCTAGAATCAAAGCCGTAAGCAAATAATATTCAACATTGAAACACATCTAGCCGAAAAGATCATGGAAATAGAGCATTTACGGAGACCTGATGGCAACAATTGATGAGCTATTCAAATTAATGGTAGAGCAAAGCGCATCGGATTTGCACATTACCAGTGGCGCACCACCCTATTTGCGTCTGCACGGGCACATGGTGCCGCTCAACTATCGCGAGCTTTCTAATCAAGATGTTCAGGGTTTACTATTCGAAATTCTTTCAGAAAAACAAAAGAAAGCGTTCGTTGAAAAGTGGGAACTAGATTTCGCATACAATCTGCCGGGCATCGGTCGCTTTCGTTGCAATATTTTTATGCAACGAAAAGGACTTGGCGGCGTGATGCGTGTGATTCCAGAGAAAATTAAAACTGCGCAAGAGCTTGGAGTTCCACCGGCGATTTTGGATTTGATCGACTGCGACCGCGGACTGATTCTTGTTACCGGCCCAACCGGTTCTGGTAAATCAACAACTTTGGCGGCGATGGTTCATCAAATCAATATGACTCGCGAAGCACACATTATTACCGTCGAGGACCCGATCGAGTTCGTCCATCAGAATATTAAATCTTTGGTCAATCAACGCGAAGTCGGCAGTCATACAAAAAGTTTTGCCAATGCACTTAAGGCGGCCCTGCGTGAAGATCCAGATATCTTGTTAGTCGGAGAGCTGCGTGATTTAGAAACAATTTCCTTAGCCTTAACGGCAGCGGAAACCGGGCATATTGTGTTTGGCACTTTACATACCAACAGTGCCGCTAAAACTATTGATCGTATCATTGACGTTTTCCCGGCGGGACAACAGCAACAAATTCGCACGATGCTTGCAGAAAGTTTGCGCGGCGTTGTTGCACAAACTCTTTTCTCAAAAGCCGATGGTCAGGGGCGCGTTGCCGCTTACGAGATTTTAAGAAACTCCAAAGCAGTGGCCAATTTGATTCGTGAAGGCAAGGTGCATCAGATCCCGTCAGCAATGCAGACTGGTTCAAACCAAGGCATGATCTTGTTTGAAAAGTATATTGAAGATTTAGTGCGCAAAGGAAAGGTTTCTGCAGCCGATGCGAAAACTTTCTTGGGCCTTGCTGGTTCCGGCTCTGACACCGTTTTGCAAACACAAGCGGTGCCCAAAAAGATTAGCTAATTAGAATTCAAATTTAAACTGAAGTATCGGTGGGGCTTTCGCAAGTGTTGCGGAAGCCCTTCTTGTTTGAAAATCCTGATCAAAAATATTTGCAAAATCTGGGGCTGGCGGCGGTTGCGGCTGCAAAGAGTCATAAAGCACATAGCTAACTCCCCCAACGAATCCGACCAGTGCGCCCACGGCAATATTACCAGTATGTTCTTGCGGCTCGCCGTAGAATGAAAGAGTACTAAGACCGAGGATGGCCCCTCCGATACTTGAAAAAAGGACGGCGGCCACACTTCTTTTCACTGTTCTGTCCGCCTGCGCAAAAGAAATTTGCGAAAACGCGAGGATCACTGCCAAGACAATAATTCGGATCTGCTTCTGTGGCACCATGATTGCCTCCTTCTTTGAACTGCGCTACCTTTTTATCTTAAACACTCCGAGGTGCTCTGTGCAACTAAGTCATTATATCGATCATACGCTTTTGAAGGCGGATGCCCAACTTGAACATATTCAAAAGCTTTGCGCCGAAGCGAAGGACAACAAATTCTTCAGCGTCTGTGTGAATACGTCCTATGTGGCAACGTGTGCAGAGCTTCTGAAAGGTTCTTCCGTTAAAGTCTGCTGCGTTGTGGGTTTCCCCTTGGGAGCAATGGATTCTGAAAGCAAAGCTTTGGAAACAAAAACGGCCATTAAAAATGGCGCACAAGAGATCGACATGGTCATTCACATTGGCGCTTTAAAGGATCGTCGCTTAGATTACGTCCAAGACGATATCAAAGCAGTCGTTTCGGCAGCTCAAGGCCACACGGTCAAAGTCATCATTGAAACCTCGTTACTAAACGAAGAAGACAAAAAGTTAGCCTGTGGTGCCGCTTTAAAAGCTGGCGCGCACTTTGTGAAAACTTCAACAGGCTTTGGTGGTGGTGGCGCCACAGTTGAGGACGTAAAACTTATGAAGTCTGTTGTCGGTGATAAAATGCAAATCAAAGCCTCTGGAGGCATTAAAGATATCACGCAAGCATTAGCAATGATCGAAGCAGGGGCTTCTCGTTTAGGTACAAGTTCTGGCGTGGCTTTGGTTCGTGGTGATAAAATTCAAGGTGGTTACTAGTGGCATTTCTTCCAGCAGAAATTATTAAAGCAAAACGCAATGGCAATGCCTTGTCGTATGATGAAATAAACGAGTTCATTTTAGGTTATGCACGCGGGCACATTCCTGATTATCAAATGTCGGCTTTGTTAATGGCTATTTTCTTTAAAGGCATGACGACAGAGGAAACTTTGTCGCTAACAAAAGCCATGCTTCATTCTGGCGACGTCGTTGATTTATCTTCAGTGCGTGGTTTTAAGGTGGATAAACATTCCACCGGTGGCGTTGGTGACAAAACAAGTTTGATCCTAGGGCCTATCGTCGCTGCTGCGGGCGTTCCCGTTCCGATGATTTCGGGTCGTGGCTTGGGTCATACCGGAGGAACTTTAGATAAGCTTGAAGCAATTCCGGGGTTCAACACGCAGAAATCGTTGGAAGAGTTCGTAAAGTTAGTACGTGAAAATTTAATTTGCTTCATTGGGCAAACCAAAGAGATTTGCCCTGCGGAT
>CAMLMF010000002.1 GCA_946480995.1 uncultured Bdellovibrio sp.
TTTAAGAAGTTTGATCCGATGGGATCTAAAACCGTTATTTTTGCTTGCCCTAACTTTCTGCGAGGCGAGCGTTGTTGTCAATCGAAAAGCTGTGAGGAGCTTTTCCAGGATGTGAGTTTTCCCTTATGTGCAGTGTAAGATATAGAAACTCTTGGGGTTTTTTATCTGCCCCAGGGGCCTCTTTTTGCTTCTCACTTTCCGTTTTTCCTGATTACAACTATCTAAAGTTTGGACATTCCTGTGGTTTTTGCACTCTTCCGAATGCCGCGTTTTCCTTATTGGCTTCATATTCTATAACTATCGCACATGAAAAATTCGTTGGGCGTCCTTCTTTTATTAAGCGGTTTTGTTTTTACTACTGCTCCCTTATCTGCTTTGGCGGCACCGCCGGCGGCGATCGTTAAAAAGATCTTAGCACAAGGGGTTCCAACGGAAGCGTTAACTAGCATGATTACTTTCATGGACGACAATCGTGGGCGAACTTTTAATCAAGACACTTATACTTGCGAAGGCCGTGATCCAGAAAGTGTGCGCCCGTGTGAAGAACACAAACGCAGACGCAGCTCAAAGACTGTGACTGTGAACGGGGCAACTTATGTGGCGATCGTTGATTACGGTGTTCCTTCTTCACAACGTCGTTTTCATTTTATCAATCTGAAAACAGGCGAAGTACAAAAGTTCTATGCGGCCCATGGCCAAGGCAGTGGCAAAGGTGAAATGGCGACACGTTTTAGCAACGTGAAGGACTCGCGCCAAACTTCTTTAGGCATGTACCTGACTGGCGAAACATATTCTGGTGGGTACGGCATCACTTTACGAATGTACGGTCTAGAGCGTTCCAACGATCAAGCTTACAACCGTGACATCGTCATGCATGGCGCTTGGTATGTCAGCGAAGACTTCATGAATTCGATCAATCAAAAAACGGGCAAAAAATATGGCCGTATGGGCTTAAGCTGGGGTTGTCCTGCAGTTTCTTTGGCGATCGCTGAAAGAACTATTCCGTACTTGAAAAATGGCAGTTTGATTTTGCATTATCATCCATCGATGAACAGCTCTGCAGTGAAGCCAAGAATTTCTGCTCCGGTCACAAAAGCTCCTGTTCTTGATTCTGAAAAAACAGAAGCACCACAAAACCCGCCGCCACAAGAAACTTCAAATTCAGAGTTCGATGGCGCAAGTCCTGAGTACCTCAGCGGTCTATAAACAAACAATTTTCATCATCTTATTGTCTTACCTTGAGACAATCCAAGAAATTGGACGCATTCGTGTGCTCCCATTGGTATACTGTTTTGAAAAAGCGAAATTCTTTCAAGTGTTTAATTGTGAGTCAAAGAAGTCCAGTTTTGCTGGTGAAAGAAGCAATTTTTTGAAAATGCCCCCGGCAGGCTATTAATTTTTCCTGAGTAATTCCGAAACGACAGTATAAGCAATTAAGCTAATAAGGAGTCAAACGTGGAGGATACAGTTAATGTACCGGCACCAAGAACCCCTCTTAACCTAGAGGTTTCGTTCAAGCGCAACTATGCGCGTGAGCAAACCAAAGGCACGCTTAAAAATATCAGCATCACTGGGGCCTTTCTAGAATTTTCAGGTGGGGACGTAAGAGCCAACGAAAAGTTGAATCTTGTGTTCAATGTAGCCGGACGCGAGCGCAAAGTGGCTGCTCATGTTATTTGGATTAACTCAATGGGCGTTGGAGTTAAATTCATGCCGATCAACAATCGTGACGTGCAAATTGTCGACGACCTTATCTACTTCGTAGAAAACAGTCGATCTGAAACACGTTCGGTGCTTGATAATATCTTTAAAAAAGTCGGCTAAAAAATTTGATTCGTCAAAAATAAAAAGAGCGAGTAGTTACTCGCTCTTTTCTTTTTTCACTTTTGAATAGGAGTTTTTATGTTCCTACGTGAGTGTGATCAATACCTTGTTGTTCAAGTTCTTTCTGTTTTCTTTTCTTTCTAATCACGATCAAGGCTGCAAGACCTGCGGCCGCTAGACCCACAACAGCCAAAGCCATTGTTGTATCGTTATCCATTCCTGTCGGAGCTTCTTCCACTTGCGCCACTGGTGCTGGTGGATTGATAGCTTCCATCGGAGGCGGTGGAGGCGGAGCCATCTCTTGCGCGAACTCTTGTGGCGGCGGAGGTGGTGGTGGCATATCCATCGCTGGAGGTTCAGGCATTGGTGGTGGCGGAGGTTGCTGTTGCGCCATCATCTCTTCCGGTGCTGGTGGAGGAGGCGTCATGCCTGCAATTTCTTGAGGTGGAGCTTGAGGAGCAGCAGCTGCGCCGCCTTTCCAGTAGCGAAGCTCAGTTCCAGCGGCAATAGCACCCTTAGAGTCTACTGAGTTGCTTGACCAAACTTCTTTCCAAGCATTGTCATAGCCTAAGATTTCTTTAGCGACAGTTCTGATGTTGTCACCTTCTTTAGCTACGTAAGTTTGCGCTGGTTGTCCGCTTTCTTCGTAATAGTTAGCAATGTGCGAAGAGTCGTCGGGACGGTTTGGCGAATTGTAATAAACTTTGTCACCAGGACGAACGTCACGAGAAGCAAACGCTGCGTTTCCTTTTTTCAATTCTTTGACTCGGTCAGCGCCATAAATCATTTGGCTGATGCTAGCTAATGAATCGCCAGGACGAGCAAAGTAAACTGCGTTGTACCAAGTTTTGCCAACCTTCCAAGGAGTTGTTGCCACTTTTTGCAAAGACGCTGCTGGCTTTTTCGGAGTTTCTTCAACATATGACGTTGCTGTCGAAGTTGATGTCGAGCTTTCAACCATCGATGTACTGTCCGTGCTGCCAGAGTCTACAACCGTTGTTGAGCTATCAACTGGCGGAGCCGGAACATCAGCCACTTGTTCTGCAAACGGATCTGCAGGTAAAGTTTCTGAGCTTGTCGCAACACTTGTAGAATCCGTTGTTGCTTGGTTGTCGCCCACTGTGTTTTCAGCAGTTGTCGTCGTCGTCGTAGTTTCTGTTGTCATCTCTGCGACGTCTGATGAAGGGGTTGTTTCACCAAGAGCATCTTCAGGAAGCTGGTCACTAACTAAAGAGTCATCGCCCGCAACTTCAAGTGCTTCGTCGCCTTCTAATTTTTCAAGATCTCCGGATTCCATGTCTGAAGCGACTTCAGAATCTGACTGACTGTTGTTAGACGTACAGCTTGTTAGCTGGAAGACCAGGCCTAAGCATGCTAGTAAGACTACGAGTTTTTTCATCATGTGTTCATCCTTGAGTGATGCTACGAAACATACTGTTTCAGTTACGCGTTATTAATAACTTAAATCACAAGCTCGAAGCGAGGCAAACACTAATAGCAGCCCTAGACTTAGGATCTACTTCAGTTTGAGCTTTGCGCCGATTTTAACTTTGTTTTTGTCAAACCAACCTTTACTCATTTCAAGGGCATACTTTGCTGGCTTAACACTCGCATAAGATGGAAGCTGGTCGTCGGGTATTCCTTTACCTGACGTCATTTCATGAATGTCCATCAAGGTCCCGTTCTTATCAAAGTATCCGATCGACAAATCAATAAGGGTGTTCTTCATCCAAAAAAATCTTGTCTCTTCATTTTTAAAAATAAAAAGCATGCCTTCGTCTGGTCCCAATTTGTCCCTGAACATAAGTCCTTGTTCGTGTTGTTGGGAAGTCTCTGCGACTTCCACGACCAAGGTCTTAGTCCCAAGAGTAATTTTTTTCTTTTTAAAGCCCGCCGCCTCTGCGGACAAAGGCAGTGCTAACTGCAAAATCGCAAATGCTGCCAGGAAAATTTTTAGCAGCAAACTAGCTCTGACGAAGGATTTCAAGCGCCACACCATAACGAACTCCCTTAGTTGAAACGATCATTCCTGGTAAGTTTAAAGCTTCTACGGTCGCAAGTAAAATAGAAGCTCCGACAAAAATGATATCGGCTCTTCCGCCAAGTTGATATTTCTCTTTTTTTTCATCCACTGTGGTGTTGCCGAACTCGTTCACCCAGTATTGCAATCTTTCGCGCGACAAGAAATGTCCGTCGACTTTCTTTTCGTCAAAGCCACCAACTTCGATAGCAACAATCGCCGTCGGCGTGCCCGCGACAGCGACGATTTGATCGACTTTGTTCTTTTTTATTTCTGGCAAAATTCGTGAAAGCTCTTTATGGATGTGAGCTTTGACGTCTTGCCTTTCAACTTCTGGCACGGGTTGAGTTTTAACATGTTTTTCGGTCAGTCTTACTGCACCGATATTCAGGCTTTCACCAAACAGAATTTTTTCGCCTTGCCCAACGATGTATTCCGTCGATCCGCCACCAACATCCAACACCAAAGAAACTTTTGTGTTGTCCGTCCCTCCAGCGGTGGCTCCTTGATAGGTGATGCGCGCTTCGTCTTCGCCAGGGATGATTTCTATGGGAATACCTAGATCTTTACCGATTTTAAAAAGTTCTTCGCCGTTTTTAGCATCACGAGCCGCTGAAGTGGCCATAGCTAATATCTTATCCACTTTTTGTGCATCGATTTCTTTTTTAAATTCCGTCAGACACTGTCTTGCGCGCACCAAAGCGTCCGGATGAAACGCACCTGTTTCGCCAACACCTTGACCTAAGCGCACGACTTGCATGAGGTCCTTGTGAATCTTTGTAATTCCGTTTTTATTTCCATCAACGATCAGGCACAAAAATGTATTTGTCCCAAGATCTAGCGCTGCAACTTTCATATTACTTCAACTTTTCTAATAAAATTTTATTCACTAAGTCTGGATTCGCTTGCCCCTTAGAGGCCTTCATCACTGCACCCACAAAGAAACCAAGCAGATTTTTCTTCTTACCTGATTTATGATCTTCGACGTTCTGGGCGTTAGCTGCTAAAACTTCGTCGACAATTTTTTCAATCGCCGCAGGGTCGGAAACTTGTACCAGGCCCTTTTCTTTAATGATCACTTCAGGATCTTTACCTGATTGCCACATTTCTTGAAAAACTGTTTTGGCAATTTTTCCGGAAATGAGGCCCTTATCAATTTGTGCAATCATGCGGCCCAATTGAGTTGGTTTAATAGGCGACTCTTTAATATCTTTGTGGGCCGTATTTAGTTCGCGCAACAATTCGGTCATAATCCAGTTCGCCGACGATTTATAATTCTTTGCTTCGTTGGCTGTTTCTTCGTAAAAATCAGCCAGCGGCTTTTCGGTTGTTAATACCAGTGCATCTGACTCCGGCAGGCCGTGTTCGGATTGAAAACGTTTAGCCCTGGCTATTGGCAGTTCGGGAAGCTCTTTACGAAATTTTTCAACCATTTCTTTGGGCACAATCACTGGCAACAAATCTGGATCAGGAAAATATCGATAGTCTTGCGCGTCTTCTTTGGTTCGCATCGAAAAAGTTCTGTTTTTATCTGGATCCCACAGGCGGGTTTCTTGAATGATCTTTTCGCCACGCTCGATCGCATCAATTTGTCTTTCGATTTCATATTCGATCGCTTTTTCAACGAAGCGGAACGAGTTGATATTTTTAAGCTCCACTTTGGTGCCAAACTCGGGGGCTCCGACTTTTCTGACAGAGACATTGCAATCGCAACGTAAAGAGCCCTCTTCCAAATTTCCATCGCAGACGTCCAAATAGCGCACGATCTGATGGATGGTTCTGCCGTACTCTGCGGCTTCCGCTGGAGTTCTGATATCTGGTTCAGAAACAATTTCTAACAAAGGAATGCCCGCACGGTTGTAATTAATAAGCGTGTAATCCCCAAGATGATTTGATTTTCCAGCGTCTTCTTCCATGTGAGCGCGCGTGATGCCGACGGTTTTTTCAAGACCGTTGACCTTAAAGGATACGCTGCCTTTTTCGCAGATCGGTTGATCGTATTGGGAAATCTGATAGCCCTTTGGTGAATCCGGATAGAAATAATTTTTTCTGGCAAAGACGGATTTTCCGCGGATCTCGCACCCCAGTGCTAGGCCCGTTTTAATTGAATACTCGATTGCTTTTTTATTCACGACTGGCAAAGATCCCGGCATCCCCACGCTGATTGGTGACGTATTTTCATTGTCGGCAGCATCGAAGTTGGTCGCATCAGCGCTAAAAATTTTTGTCTTCGTGCTAAGCTGCACGTGAATCTCGATACCAATAACCGGTTCAAATCCTCTATATGACATGGGGTCTTTTTCCTTTCACAGAGGAAGCACTTTCTAAAGCATATCCAGCATCCAACATCTTTTGTTCTTCAAAGTGGCTGGCCGTTAATTGAATACCAATAGGCAGACCATCGGCAGACATACCAAATGGAACACTCATCCCTGGCAGGCCCGCAAGATTTGTTGACGTTGTGAAGATGTCATTTAAGTACATTGTTAATGGATCAGAAATTCGTTCGTTAATTTTAAAAGCGGGCGCGGTGGTCACGGGACTTAGAATCACGTCACATTTTTTAAATGCTTCCAGATATTGATTCATAATTAAGCGGCGCACTTGGCCTGCTTTATTGTAAAAGGCATCATAATAGCCACTAGAAAGACAGTAAGTTCCCAACATGATCCGGCGTTTAACTTCTTTACCAAAGCCTTCTCCGCGGGTTTTTCCGTAAAACTCTTCAAGGTCCACGGCAGAAAGATTTTTAAAGTCTGCTCTGTAACCGTATTTGACGCCGTCGTATCTTGCTAAGTTTGACGATGCTTCACTGGCAGCAATTAAATAATAAACAGGGACCGCGAACGAAGTCATCGGAACTGAGACTTCGACAATTTCAGCACCAAGTTTTTTTAAGGTATCAACAGAGTTTTCCACAGTCTTTTGCACGTCAGGATGAAGACCTCCAGACATGTATTCTTTCATCAAACCGATTTTCATGCCCTTCATGTCGGTTTTTAAATTTTTGCTCCATGCTGGAACTGACTTTTTGGTCGTAGTCCCATCGAATTCATCAAAGCCTGACATGACTTCCATTGTAAGGGCCGCATCTTGCACAGTGCTGACCATGGGGCCGGCCTGATCAAGTGATGAAGCATAGGCGATAATACCATAGCGACTTACGCGGCCGTAAGTTGGTTTGACCCCGACGATGCCACAAAAGCTTGCGGGCTGACGAATCGAGCCGCCTGTGTCAGTGCCTAATGTTCCCGCCACCAATCTTGCCGCTTGCGCTGCCGCTGATCCACCGGAAGATCCCCCAGGGACGCAGTCTAAGTTCCAAGGGTTTTTTACGACGCCATGAAAAGACGTTTCATTGGAAGAGCCCATGGCGAACTCGTCTTGATTTAATTTTCCCATGATTACGATGCCGGCTTTTTTTAGTCTTGCAACGACTGTGGCGTCATAAGGTGGGATGAAGTTTTCAAGAATCTTCGATCCCGCTGTCGTCTTAAGGCCTTTGGTGCAAAACATTTCTTTGATGCCAAAAGGCACGCCAGCCAGAACCCCTACGTCTTCGCCTTTTGCAATGCGCGCGTCGATGGCCTCGGCCTCTTTTGTGGCATTTTCATTCTGCGAGGTGAAAGAGTTGAGCTTTCCATCAAGGTTTGCAATGCGCTTTTGAAAATGCGCAGCAACTTCTTTGGCACTGACTTTTTTTGTTTTTACAGCTTCAGCGATTTCTGTAAGGGAGGCAAAAGTTAAATCCATTTTATTCCTTACACAACTGGTGGGACTTTAAAAAGATTGCCGGCTTTTGCGGGCGCATTGGCGGTCATTTCTTCAGCAGTAAATTCTTGCTTTACGACGTCTTCGCGCCAAAAAGATTCAATCTCTGTCGGTGTTACCAGAGGTTCGACACCTTCTGTGTTGATTTTAGAAATCTGTTCAAAGTGATTGAGGGCTTTAGCCAACTGAGTGCTGTACTCTTGGGCTTCTTCTTCGGTTATGTTTAAACGGGCGAGCTTGGCGATGTGCTCGATAGTTTTTTTATCAATCACGGTTTCTCCTTAGGCAGGAACTAGGTACTTTAAAAATACACAAGAACCATTCAGCTCGTCACCTTTTCTTTGTCCCAGCGCAGGATCTGACACTGTGCTGGACCTTTTTCTTAAGACTCGTTAGATTCTTGCCATGTCTAAAAAGCGCCATGAAGAGCTCAAAAAAATTATTTCGCAACATGATTACAGCTATCACGTCCTGGATCGTCCCACGATCACGGATTTTGAGTACGATCAGTTGTTTGCAGAGCTCTTGGCCTTAGAACAAAAAGACAAGGGCTTAGACCTTTCTGATTCCCCATCACAACGGGTCGGAGCCACACCTTTGTCGGCTTTTGAAAAGGCCGCACACCGCGTACCGATGTTGTCTTTGGCGAACAGTTATTCGCCTGAAGACATTGCGGACTTTGATGAGCGGGTTAAAAAGTTTTTGAAAACCGAAGACGATCTAGAATACCTGTGCGAACCGAAGTTTGATGGTCTGTCGATGGAATTGATTTATGAAAATGGTCAGTTCGTACGCGCCTTAACCCGTGGGGATGGCACGGTCGGCGAAGACGTCACCCAAGGCATTCGCACGATCAAAAGTATTCCGTTAAAACTTAAAACGAAAAACCCACCGGCCTTACTTGAAGTGCGTGGCGAAGTTTTAATGTTTAAGCAAGATTTTGCTCGCTTAAACGAAGCCCAACAGGAAAACGGGCAGCAGACTTTCGCAAACCCTCGTAATGCGGCGGCGGGCTCTGTTCGTCAGTTAGATTCGCGTATCACGGCGTCTCGTCCGTTGCGCTTTTTCGCTTATGCTTTGGGCGCTGTCGAGGGCATAGAATTTAAAACGCAAAAAGAGATAGAAGATTATTTTACTGAAGTCGGCATTCCTTCTTTGCAAAACACAGATGACTTAAACATCGTGCGCGTGGCCCAGGGGCCACTGGCGGTTATTGATTATTATCATGAGGTTGAACAGCTTCGTCCGACTTTGCCGTTTGATATCGATGGCATTGTTATCAAAATTAATTCTTTGCGTGTGCAAGATGATTTAGGTCTTGTCGCGCGCAGCCCGCGCTGGGCGACGGCGGCAAAGTTTAAACCTGAACAAGCCATGACTGTGATTGAAGACATCATCATTCAAGTGGGCCGCACGGGGGCGCTAACTCCGGTTGCGATTATGACGCCAGTTAAAGTCGGTGGCGTGACCGTTACGAATGCAACCTTGCACAATCAAGATGAGATTGATCGTAAAGGTGTGCGCATCGGTGATACGGTTATCATTCAACGCGCGGGCGATGTGATACCTGAGGTTGTGTCTTTTGTAGAAGATAAGCGCCCTAAGAACAGCAAGCCCTTTCAGATGCCTACAAGTTGTCCGGTGTGTGATCACCCCGTGCAAAAAATGGAAGAGGAAGTTGTTACTCGCTGTGTGAATCCACTTTGCATCGCGGTTGTGAAGGAGTCATTGAAACACTTCGTCGCTAGACGCGCGATGAATATGGACAAGATCGGCGATCGTTTGATTGAAACGTTGGTCGATCACAAGTTGTTGTCTAAATTTTCAGATTTCTATCGTTTGAAAAAAGAAGACATTCTAAGCCTGGATCGGCAGGGTGAAAAGTCCGCTGAAAATATTATTAACAGTATTGAGAATAGCAAAAAGCCAACGTTAGCACGTTTTATTTTTGCTTTGGGTATTCGTTTCGTCGGTGAACAAACGGCAAAACACTTGGCTGATCATTTCTTAACGATTGAAAACTTTGTTAAGTCGACAGAAGAAGAATTATTACTTGTTCCTGAAATCGGCGCGAAGGTTGCAAAAACCATCGGCGCATGGACTGCAAATCCTGATCTGGTTAAAGAGATTCACGACATGCAAAGCTTAGGTGTACAGATCTCAAATCCAATTCGCTCACAAGAAGGCGCATTGTCAGGGAAGAGCTTCTTAATCACTGGCACTTTGCCGGTAAAACGCGACGACGCGAAAGACTTTATCGAAAAAAACGGCGGGAAAATCATGGGTTCGGTGTCGGCTAAGTTAAATTACTTAGTTGTCGGTGACGACCCTGGTTCGAAGTTGGAAAAAGCCCAGGGCCTTGGCGTCACGGTCATTTCTTGGGATGAGTTGCAGGGGATGGTTTAAGACAAACCTCCTCAAAAAAATAATTTTTATGAATTTGCGGGAAACTTCTACTATTCAACTTATTCAACAGGACTTGCTCTAGACATTTTTTTGAGCTGTTTTAGTTTCGAGATCTCGGCAACGAACGAATAGTTTCGATATTGTTTCAATTATTGATCGACCGGCTTAGCAATTAACGGATGCAACCTCTGCTCCATCTGTTTTTTTATTTTACCCCTCATCAAGTATGCAAATATGACGACAAGAAGAACTGTGCCTACTAGGATCCACAAGACAGCTTTGGGCTTCTTATTCTCCTTTGCTCGCTCGTAAGCAACCAAGACAACTTCGCTAGATAAATTTTCTTCCTTAACTTTGACTGCCATTCCTGGTTGAAACTCCCATTTTTCTCCGTCGGGAATTTCATTTTGGGGTGATGCTAGAATAATGAACGAATCCTTACGCTTCTTTGCCAGAACAGGCCGCCAAACATCCACCCCTTCGCCTAAAAGTTTCACATGTATAGTTAATACCGAATCGTTTTTCACTTTGAAGCTATTCTTGTCATTGAGTTTCCCGCGGAGCGATCAACCAACGCTGATCAGTTTCTTGTTTCGAAGAACAAAAAGACAAACTTAAGGCACAAACAAAAACGATCGCCGACAAAACCCAAAAGGCATCGACAGACGTAATAGGTATCACCTCAGTTATTCTGTTTAAAAAATTTTTCATCAATCTTTATAAACTAAAGTAAGTGTATAAAAAGGCAAGGAATACACCATTAACTAGACTCTGATTGCTTTTGTTTTGATTTATTTCTGTGGAGGCCTGTTAAAAAATAAAAAACCCACAGCCTCTTCGACTGTGGGTTTCAAATTTAATTCGATCGGCGTGATTGGCGCCGCGACTTATCTAATTAAAGGTGGTCGATAACGATATCGCGAGCCATTACAGTTTTGCGACCGTCAGCTTTCGCGCTCTCTACACCTTTCAAGCATAGTTGCTCGATAGCTTTGCTAAGAACGTCGATAGTCTCAGCTGAGGTGTTCATTTGACCTTTTTCTTTGATAAGTTTTTTTACTTTGCTAGTTACGACAAGTACTTCTGCCATGATTACCTCTCCATCCATGTGTTTACCTGTAAAAGGTTTGCATAGGGGCCTTTAATTGACAATGGGAAATCTTCTTGCGGCGCACTAAGTTGCGGCTTAAGAAGATCGACCCGGATTTGTTAGGGGATCAGATTTGCCGTCCACGAAACGGAAAAGCTCAGCCTGACGAACGGGTGAGCCCTCTATCGGGGAAAGCCACACAAAGGTTTTCTGATCCAAAGGCTTTGTACACTCTACATCTAGGAACGCAGGCGACCAGCAGCCGCTATTTAGATGCTCCACCGAACCGATCATTTCATGACGGGTGTGATGAGTGTGTCCAAAAACGATGCGCTGAACCTTCGTGATGGCACTGGCCATCGCCAACACCCTGTCGTCAGGTTCTTTGTAACCCGAAACTAAAGAGGTCACAGACTTACTGTAAAACAGGAAGAACGGAAGCAGTAAAAACAGGGGAACAAACGCCCAGAAAAACGAAATATTGTAAACTGAACGAACAAAGACCATCAGTTGAAAGATTAAAAAGAAGGCAATAAAGATAATAAACGCACGGTCCAACCAAAGCTCCCGTGCTAACAAAAACGGATTGCTCGCCGCCGGAGCCACAAACAATTCTTTTAGCTCCCGAACCATACGTGGCTCTGCATTTGCTTTTTCAGCAATAAATGAAACGCGGTCTTCGATTTTTAGCGGATTGCGAATAGGTGACGCCAAGCGATCAAAGAAAGAATGCAGCAACGTAATCACCGAACCCCAAAACCAGGTGAACACCAAGCCGGGTTGCGCCTTCGCCACATATTTAAAAAAGAATTTAATATATTGAGGCAAGGTCATGATGTAATTCGTGTCGACATGGGGATTGAAAAATCCCATGCCGTTCATAATATAACGACACGCAAGGTTTCCAAACGGTAACTTCAAAGAGACAAAGTTGTACCCGCGCACAAACGGATTGATCGGGTCCTCACACATACAATAGGGATCATATTGATTGCCATGTTCGATCAACGTGTCTTGGTTACTGATATAAAACCACTCTGCAAAACGAGCATGGTGCTTTTTGTCTTCTGGCAGTGCCAAGTGACGATGGATCTCTTCTTGGACTTCAGGAAAATGCAGCTCCAAATCGTGATTCCCGATGACAAACACCACGCGATTGCCACGCATTAAAAATTCACGCAACGCACGCACGAATTCGGCATGGTCTTTTAAGATCACCTCAATTTTAAAGCGAGAGCGTTCTTCCCGCGGGAAAAGTCCACGGCGTTTTTCTAAAAGGCCCACGCGAAAAACGGGCTCATCGGGCAATCGCATGACACTGTCGAAATCAAAAATATCTCCGTTCAGCACCAATTCTACGGGTGATCCCTGCGCCTTTTCTTCTGTGTGCTTTAAGAACGTTTCAAAAACGTCATCAAAGAAGAACTCGCGAGTTTTAAACTTTTTCCACAACGGAAAACGCACGCGCACGGGTTCTGCCTCTGTCAGATGCAGATCACTAATAATCGCGGTGTGTGAAGCGACTCTAAAATCAGGAACTGGTTGCGAAAAAGAAGTGGGCAAATGTTCCTCCCAAGAATATGATCGTGCAGATGAACGAATATATCAAGAACCTGAAAACACCAATTGCAATTGTCGGGATGGGAAAAAGCGGTGAGGCCGCGCAACGCCTGCTTTTAGCCGTGGGTGTTTCGTCAGACTTAGTCCTCACATTTGATGGAAAGTTAGCGTCTGCTAAATATAGCGATCCAGAAACAATGATGAGCCAAGCTAAACCACAAACTTTAGTGGTTTCCCCAGGGGTTCCTTTAGCGTCCGAATGGATTCAGAAAGCCAAAAAAAGTGGCGTGACTATTACCAGCGAAGTTTCTTTAGCCTGCTCGTGCTTAACGACGGAACGCCTGATCGGCGTCACGGGTTCCGTAGGCAAAAGCACCACTGTTTCCTTACTGGGTGCGGGGCTTGAGGCCTTCTCAAAAACTGCCTTTGTCGGAGGAAACTTAGGTTTTCCTTTTGCGGCCTACGCGGCTGACGTTATTCAGGGGTCGCGCAAACCTGCTGACTGGGTCGTCTTAGAACTTTCAAGTTATCAGCTAGAAAACTGCGAAAACCTCAGCTTAGATTTTTCAGCGATTACTTACTTAACTTCAAACCATCTTGAGCGTTACGACAGCCTAGAGCACTATTACCAAACTAAGTGGAATATTCTTGGGCGTACAAAACAGAAAATGTTTTTAAACTCTGAAGGTGGCGATTTAATTGAGTATTCTAAAAACAAAGATAAAAGCGAACAGGTTGAGATCGTCAGAAGATCCGACGCCAAGCTTGCAAGCTTGCACTTAGAAAACGCTTTGCTTATTGGTCAGCACAATCAAGACAACTTAGCCTTGGCCTCGTCGTTGGCTCTTGCCGCGGGCTGGCCGCTAACTGCGATTGAGGGCATGAAAACCTTTAAAGGCTTAGCGCATCGCCTAGAAAATATGGGCGAGCTTAAAGGCATTCGCTTTATCAACGACAGCAAAGCCACCGCTATGGACAGCGTTCTTATTGCCGCAACCGCTGCCTACGATACGTTGAAAAATAATGGAAAGCTGTGGTTGCTTTTAGGTGGTAAAGATAAAAATTTGCCGTGGCAGGATTTAGGCGTTTTAAATAAATTCAAAAATATCGAATTTATTTTCTTTGGCGAATGTCGTGCTATCGCACAACAAAAATCCTTATTGCAGGGTCGTTCTTTCGCGCAGCTTAAGGAAGCTTTAGATTATTCTTTTAACGAAGCCAATGTTCACGACACGGTTTTACTAAGTCCCGGCGGCACAAGTTTAGACGAATTTAAATCTTTTGAAGATCGCGGGAATTTCTTTAAAAAGTCTGTAGAAGAATTTACGAAGACGTAAATCTATTCGCGGAATTGCAACACCGACAAAGAGTTCGCATCCACCGGAATCACGCGGGAATACATTTTCTGCGTGCGCGCACCTAAGACCACCACTTCGTGCGTGTCTTCAGGCACATTGTATAAAATAAACCCACCACCTGCGATGCCTTTGCGATTCTGCAAAATGCGCCCTTGCATATCAAAGTACACGATGTGGCGCGGTTCAAAGTTATCGTAAGCTGCTAAATAAACTTCAAAGTCTTCATCCGGAACGAAGCCCACCACGATCCCGGCACTAGCAGGGTCATCGATACGCAAGTAAGACTTGATTGAATTTAACCAAGTCCATTGCACCAACGGCACGTGGATATATGCATCACTGTCGTTGTATAAATATCTCGCCGACACATAATCAACTTTTTCTGGCTGGACACGCATCATGCCCAGGCGATTCACATTCGGCAAAGTCACCGTCGCAACACCTGATTTAACTTCCAGATCAGAGCTTAAGCTTTGCATTGTGACATTTGCAGGTTGCGCTTCACCACTGAAGGCATCATACACTCTCAGCGGAACAGATTCTTTTTTGATCGTGGATTCAATATCACCTTGAGCGACAGAACCTTCTTCAACCAATACATTTTGATATCCCAGAATCGAGTCCGCACGGGTCGCTAGCAACGAATGAAATCCAGGATCCACATCTATGAAAGCGTACAATCCATTGTCACTGGTCACTTTAAGGTTCGGATCAGGTAACATGAATTGATTAAAATATATCGGTTGAGCACTTGGATCTGATTCAATACCCACATCAATGCCCGCAAGGTCTTTGCCATCCTGACTGATGCGACCCCAGATCACCGTCGGAGCACCTTCATAAGACATTTGTCGTTGTTGTGAAATAATATCCTGCAAAGCATTGATCATGCCTTCAGGATAAAGTTGTGATTTAAATTCTTTGCCCGAAATAACAATCGCCGCCGTTTGCAAATGTTTCGGAGCTGCCGCACGCATAATCGTGCTTGAACCCTTCGTCACATTATCCATGGCAACAAGACCATCTTTTTTTACGGAAACTTCGCTTGCCCCTTTAACAAAGGTCACGCGGGCTTGGGCCGGGGCAGAATCATTTGCTTTTGAATTATATGCCCCCGCAATACTTCCCGCAAAAGCAGGGTGGGGTTCAATACGAATCTTCGGACCTTGCAAAGCTTTCGTTGAGGTCGCCGTGATGCGATTCAAACGAACAGATCCTTCGCCTAAAGTTTTACCTTCTTTATTTACTAAGCGGGCAATCACGGTTCCGGTCGCATCTTCAATGTCTATATTATAAAGACCTTGTTGCAAATCCACGCGACCAAGCTCTTTTAAGATGCCTTCGTCACTGCGACGAACTTCGATATGATGTTCATTCGTTACTGCCAGACCACCTGTGATTTCTAAAGGACCGACTAAAGAAAGTCCACCGCTCGGGCGCTGTGATGGATCGACAGAGGCCATTGATGGCATAAAGCCAGGTGTTTCGTCGCCTTTTTCGCTTAAGCTTTGTCCATAGTCATCGCCTTGACTAGGCGGCTCGCTATTCGGTGTCCTACGCATCACTTGTGCCTGCGGCACTTCGCGCGTGGTTCGTCCGAAGGAATCCGTCGACGCCACATAGACTGGTGATTTTGTCGCAGCCGGAGCAAGAGCTCCTGATTTTTCTAAAACTTCTTGGGCAAGATCTGACCAAGTTTTACCTTGCCAGTTTTCACCTAAAACTTCGCTGCGTCTTTGCGCTTCTTGTAAACGCAAAGCTTGCGTACGCGGAAGTTGTTCCACCCATGAGTTATCCACAACTTCTTCAACAGGTTGTTGCGCTTGCATTGTGTAACTGCGATCGGCAGAAGGAGAAGATGCTACTGACAATGTTTCTACATTTTTTTGCAGAACCATTTCCGGCAATTCATATTTTGTCACATACAGAGGTAAAGATGTTTTTTGCAAAGCCAAATCAAGGGGTTTGATTTTTTCAAAGTGCGCCCACTCGTCAGAAGTTTTTTCTGATTCTAATAGTTCTTCGAAGGCAATATGCGGTGGGGAATTTTTTTGTGCTTTGATTGTCAGCGCTTCGTAAATAGGAACAAACTTCAAGCCACCCAGTGGGCTTGACCAGCAAAAGCACAGAGCTATTACTGCCAGCGGTAAGAACCGTTGGAGTCGCATTCCTTGCAACCGACACCTCTTTAAAAGAATAGTCATTTTTGACTACTCTCTCACAGTATTTAGAAGGATCTGAAGTCGTCAATCACGTTACGATTGTCGCGACTTTGGTTAAGCGCAATGCGGATCTTTTCCGCTATCACAGCGGCTCTGTCGTCGTCGCGTTCAACTTGTTCAAAGCCACCTTCGGGCGTGCGACCTTCGACTAGCACCTGGACCTGGACATCGTAAGGACGACGGTCGCCAAGAACTGTAACCATCGTATAATAGCGCTCGCGCACCATATCCATTTTTTCTAGGGCCTTATTTTTACGATCGTAATATTTCGAAAGGATTTCGCGGCCATTTTGACTGACACCGCGAGGCTCGCCGATGACGATAGTGATCACGCGGCGAGTTTCAGAAAGGCTTAACGGAGTTTCGCGTAAGAAAACCCCTCCGGTCTGGCAACCAGACAAAAGAAGGGCTATCCACAAAAAGATTAATCTGAAGGTCCTAGTCATTATTTTTTGTTAGCCTTATTCCAGTCATCCATAAACTGCTTAATACCTTTGTCAGTTAACGGATGGTGAGTCATCTGTTGCATAACCTTAAATGGAATTGTCGCGATATCAGCACCCATTTCCGCCGCAATTTGGATATGCATCGGGCTGCGCACGCTGGCGACCAAGACTTCCGTATCGAAGTCATAGTTTTGGTACATTTGAATAACCTGATCAACCATTGTCATTCCTTCAACACCAATGTCGTCTAGACGACCGACGAAAGGAGAGACCATTGTTGCACCAGCTTTTGCTGCCAACAATGCTTGCATTGGTGAAAACACCAACGTGACATTGGTCTTAATGCCTTCTGCTTTGAATTTTTTAACGGCAATCATACCGTCTTCACACATCGGAACTTTAACCACAACGTTCGAAGCAAGTTTAGCCAGCTCTTTTCCTTCGCGAAACATTTCTTCTGCTTGCAGACTGATGACTTCCGCAGAAACAGGTCCAGAAACTTCTTTACAGATTTCTTTGATCACATCGTGAAAAGGTTTGCCTGATTTTGCGATCAAAGAAGGATTTGTCGTAACGCCGTCAACCCAACCACGCAAGTTGGCCTGTCTGATTTCTTCAATTTCCGCTGTGTCGATGAAAAACTTCATGGGAACTCCTGAAACTTAAGGATTTAGATTATCGAGATAGCAATATTAGTACGCTGTTATATTAATTTATGCAAGACGCGGCCTCGGGCGTATTACATTTCCACTAAACTTTTTCCCTGCATATAAAACTCTGCCTGCTGCGCTGGGCCTGCGGTTTTAGAAATCTCACTAAGATTTTTGTGATAAATCGGGTGTTCATACTGACCCCAGGCCTCTGCCGAACAACGAATGATCAAAGGGTCTTGATGCATTTGTGGATAAGGCAAAGTTAAGCGCGGCGACATCAAAATCAAGTTATCAAAAGCCAAAAGAGTCAGCTCTGTATGACTTTTCTGCAAAGGGCCCTCGGGAGGCTTTTCACAAAGCGATAAGGCCAAGTGCAGAACCTGATCGACCCCCCACAGGGTTTCCAAACGAATGACAAATTCCAAACGGGCGCTAGAGTCCAAGCGCTCTGTCGTCAGATATCTTTTATACACAGAGGAAATAGAAACCAAATCACCCCGCGCGGTGAGAGCTTCTAAGACATCCTTTGCCTTATCAACACCACCGACCAGATCCAGAGCTATATGTATCAAGGCCGTATGGCGAGAGTTCATGCTTTCTTCCCGAACAAAACATCACGAATTTGATAAAGACCCGGCTTTTGTTTCGTCAACCATTCCGCTGCTTGCACAGCTCCTTTGGCAAAGACCGTGCGATTTAAAGCGCTGTGTTCGAAAGTAAGAACCTCTTCGTCACTCATCGCAAAAATTTTGTGCACACCAAAAACGCCGCCACCACGAATAGCCAAAGCTTCTGGAAGTTTCTTCTTCACAGCTTTTTCTAAGTTTTCTTGCAAAGTAATTGCCGTACCTGAGGGTTTATCTTTCTTACGATTGTGGTGGATCTCTTCAATCTGAAAATCAAAGTGCGAAATGGCCGCCAATGATTTTAAGGCCTCATTCAGAACAGCCACACCCAAGCTCATATTTGAAGACCACAATACGGGAATTTTTTTTCCGTATTGTTCTAGTAAATCTTTTTCTTTTTTAGAAAATCCCGTCGTACCGCAAACCACCGGTGTTTTGTTTTCAGCCGCACGCTTTAAAACATCTTTCAAAGCCTCTGGGGAAGAAAAATCAATCCACACGTCGACAGCCGCCGCTTTTTTTGCGTCCCACTTGTCTTTGCGAGAGTACGGATAAAAAAGCTCTAGACGGGGATTGGCCTCAACAACTTGTACGATCTCTTTTCCCATGCGCCCAGCAGCGCCCACCAGGCCGATTTTTATTTTTTTCACACAAGACCTACGCGCTTCATTTCTGTTTTAAGGACTTCGGTATGTTCGGGAGATAACTCCATCATTGGTAATCGCAAAGAGGCTGAATCAATGATGCCCATGATTTGCAAAGCCTTCTTCACCGGAATTGGATTGGCTTCGACAAATAATAAGTTAATCAAGTCCATGTATTTATTTATATCACCCCGAGCCTGGTCGATTTTTCCTTCCAGAACCCACTGGCGCCACTGCACCATCTGTTTTGGAATGATGTGGCTGGCAACAGAAATCACGCCGTGTCCACCAGCGCCCAAGAACTCAACATACGTGCCATCGTCACCCGAAAGCATCACAAAATCTTTGCCACAACCCTTGATAATTTCTTCTGCTAAATTAATTTTGCCTGAGGCTTCTTTAATGCCAATGACTCCTGGCACTTTTGCCAAAGAGGCAATTATTGCGGGCTCTAAAGAAGTGATTGTTCTGCCTGGCACATTGTAAAGAATTGTCGGAATTTTTACCGATGACGCCACAGCCTTAAAGTGTTCATACAAACCACGCTGCGGAGGCTTGTTATAATAAGGTACGACAACCAAAATGGCGTCCGCACCCAAAGCTTCGGCTTTTTTTGAATCTTCGATGGTTTTCGCTGTGCTATTTGAGCCCGTGCCGACAATCAAAGGCACATCGGGTCCACAGAATTTGCGCACGTGTTTAAATAGCTCCGCCACTTCGCTAGATTCAAGTGTGGGACTTTCTGCTGTTGTGCCATTCACAACAAAACCTGTCACACCCCCATCAAGCTGTTGCTTCATTAAGCGATCTAAAGAAGCATAATCAATTTTTTCATTTTTAAAAGGCGTGATCAGGGCCGTAAAAGTACCTTTGAAATTTTTCATCTTATAACCTCAAGATTGTATTTAAAATCGCCAACAAAAACTGCGTCGCCAATCATTAACGGATGTGGGTCATCGCTTAAGAAAATCACCTGCATGATTCCGCCTGGCATTTGCACTTGCACTTGTTCTTCAGAAGATTCCGTCGTGTGCACTAAGGCCGCAGCCACCGCGCCTGTGCCACAAGCTAAAGTATAGTCTTCAACTCCGCGCTCAAAAGTGACGGCTCTAATTATTCCGGGGCCCTCTGGAGCATAAAAAGTCACGTTAGCGCCCGCAGGTTGTAAATCGTGATGGGCTCGCGCTTCGCGTGCCATGTCTTTTAATGCCACCGCATCGGCGATGTTATGAATTTTTTGAACTAAGTGCGGAACGCCCGTGTTTACTAAAGAAAAGATCTCTGTCGAGCTGGATTTTGTTTTTAATTCGATATGCTTTTGTATGAAGCGCGCTTCCGGCATGCGCACACGAATTTTTCCGTCACCTAAAACCTGCGCGACCACAAGACCTGCGCCAGTTTTAAAGTTGAAAGTGCTTTTTTCGCCATCGCAATCATCTAAATTTTCAAAACAAAAGCGCGCCGCACAGCGAGCAGCGTTGCCGCACATCTCGGCCGTTGAGCCATCGGAGTTATAAAAATCCCAGTTGTAGTCGAAATTTTCAGTGCCAGATTCAATCAACAAAAGTCCATCGACGCTAACGCCTAAAACTTTATCGCAAATCATTTTTGCAAATTGAGGTCGCGACATTCCCAGAACTTTTTCCACATCTTGCCAGGCTGACTTTTTTCGCGCGTCGATCAGGGCAAATGTGTTTCCCGCTCCGGACATTTTTGTGATGGAAACGGGTAAGAAGTTTTTCATTATTTTTCTGCCTCGGAAGTTTCTTCAGCTTCTTTGTCGCGATTTTTATTTGTGATTTTTTTTGCCGGCTTCTTTTGCGCTTCTTGGAAAGTGGCCTCGCCACGCCCAATCGGTGCTGGGTTTAACGGCGGCAAAGGACGGCCTTTAACGCCGCAGGCGCCAAGGACAAAGATCACACCAATTACGAGAGCTTTATTCAGATACTCCATTGATCCCCTTAAGCTCGCTTTCGACCTCACTGAGGTGTCGGCAAAGCATGGGGTCTATCATATACTGTCTATACTGATTCGCAGAAATGTTTTTGCAGGCCATCACGTATTTCTGTCCCGCAGTAACGTTCGGCTTTTTCTGTTCTTGATCGATCTTCCAGGTCCAATAGGAAACCTCAGGATATTTTTCATCAAGCTTCTTAAGCGTCGCCAAAGCCTCCTGGGCCTTGCTGAAGCTTTTTCCAGCCAAATGTTTGTCAATTTCCAGGGGCAACCAGAACTTGTATTGCGGGGATTTCTTAATTCCTACCGATTCCGCCGTCTTTTGATAGTCCACCCAGCGCTTTTGACAGACCTGTGCTTGGGCTAAACTGAGCTTTAGCTCTTCATCAAAACGAACCAAGCCGAGCTGTCGCTGCACAATGTCTTGGGCATTTTTGCAATCACCCTTGGCAACCATCAGGCGCGCCATTTCGTTTGCGATGGAAAAGTTGTCGTTTTCAATACGCGAAGCTTCGGTGAGTTTATCCAACGACTGGTTCAAATCGGTCTTACGCAACGAAACACCGATTTCAAACTGTTGTTGAGCTTTATCACTAAAAAAGACGTTAGCAACTTCAGAAGCCGTTTTCTTAAGCTCTGCAATGGCCTGGGGACGAGTTTCTTTTTGGACAGCATTAGACAAGATATTTAGCGCCTGTTGGCGATCTCGCTGCAAACTTAGATTATAGGCTTTTTCAATAATATCTTTATAGGTCTCTGACTTGCCATTCTTCGTCTGAGCCCAAACAGATTTAAGCGGGGAGACCCCAAAGCAAAGAGCCACCCCGAGGGTGGCTCTTAACAAGACCAATTTCATTAATTAGTTCTTTTTGAAAGATTTCAATACAACAGTTACGTTACCGAATTGGCTTGGCGCAACTTGTTTCAACATTCCAGAAAGTGGAATAAGTTGTGGATTGATCCATGCGTTGATTTCTTTGCCGTCAGCTTTGTCTTTCAAAGTTGCGTGGATGCACTCGAAAGTTCCAGCAGGTACTGTGATTTTGTCTTCTTTTACGTCAACAACTTCAACATCTTGCTTAGGAACAGCTTCTTCTTTACCGTTCACGATCATTTTTTTGATCTCGCCCGTGTTTGGATCTAGAAGAGTTTCAACTTTTTGTTTCCCAGCGAAGCCAAGATCCATATTTTGATCCATCCAGATGCCATCAGCAGCAATTGAACGAACAGACATAGTCATCGATCCTTTGATGAAACCCATGTCTAGGTTGTAGTTAGCGTTGTCGCCAACTTTCCAATCCAAACCCATTGTTTGAGCTTGATCCATGATTGCTGCATTTTGAATGTTTGCAACAACTTCAACTACAGACGGAGCTGCAGATGCATTGATAGAGAACGCAAGACCTAGAACGGCGATTAGAGCCTTAACCATATAATTCCTCCTTGAATGGTTTTACTGTGGCTTTAATCACACCACGACCTAGGGAGGTAGAGTCAAGGCTCAAATCATTGTTCTCTGTAACTGCTTACTAAAACTTGACGCGGCTTGCTGCCGTTCGCTGGTCCGACAACGCCTTCTTTTTCGAAGACTTCAATCATGCGCGCAGCCCGCGGATAACCGAGTCTAAATTTTCTTTGAATTAAAGACGCGGAGATTTCTTTCTGTTCTGAAGCCCAAGAAAGAATTTCGTCATAGCGTTCATCGTACTCTTCATCACCGAAATCAGAGCCGCCACCGTCACCAGCTTCTGCCCCGTCGCCGCCACTAAATCCATCCAACGCACGCATCGCTAACGGATCGTATTCTGGCTCTGCTTGAATCGACCAGTGTTTTACGACATTCGAAATTTCTTTGTCGGACAAGTACGGGCCGTGATGGCGCGTAGGCTTTCCTACACCCGGGGCTTGGAACAACATATCCCCATTCGGCAGAAGACGTTCAGCACCTGAGTCATCGATAATAATACGCGAATCCATTTTCGAAGCGACCTTCAAGGCCACGCGTCCTGGGATATTTGTTTTAATTAAACCTGTGACGACGTCTTTTCGCGGCGACTGAGTTGCGATGATTAAATGGATTCCGCAAGCCCGTGCTTTTTGTGTTAAACGCTGAATTGGTTCTTCGATATTTTGCTTTTCAACAATCATCAAGTCTGCAAGCTCATCCACCACAATGACAATAAATGGAAGTGGCTGGAAGTAGTATTGTTCAAGCTTGGCTTTGCCTTCTTCCAGTTCCTGATTAACTTTTTCGTGCTCTTCAATATCAGCCTTTGATAAAGCCGCCGTTTTTTCATTGAAGGCTTCAATCTTTCCGACACCGAATTTGGAAAGTGATTTGTAACGCTTTTCCATTTCACGCACAGCCCACTTTAAGGCTGTTGATGCCTTCTTCGGCTCCGTCACATGCGGCAGCACTAAGTGCGGCACACTTGCAAAGGGTGCTAAGTCGACCATTTTTGGATCGATCAAAACCAATCGTAATGTTTTCGGAGAATGTCTGAACAACAATCCGGTGATAATCGAGCCAACAAAAACCGACTTACCCGAACCCGTCGTACCAGCGATCAGCAAGTGTGGCATCTTACGCAGATCAACGACCTTAGGTTCGCCGTCAACTGCGCGACCCACTGCCATCGGCAACGCCAGATCTTCGCTCCAGAAGGTGTCTTCGGCGATAAGATCTTTATAATAAACTGTTTCGCGCTTTAAGTTGGCCGTTTCAATACCAACGACATCAGTTCCCGGGATGTGACCGACCACACGCACGGATTCTGAAGACAGCGCCAGGGATAAATCGTCTTCCAGTTCAGAAATTTTACTGATTTTAACGTCAGCATTAGGTTTAAATTCGTACATCGTGACCAGCGGACCCGGTTTGGCATCTTGAATCGAACCTTCAATAGAAAAGTTTTTAAGTTTTTCCACCAACGAATCGGCCTTGCGCTGAATCTCGGCTTTGTCGATCTTAATTCGCGACGCCGGGGGATCTTCTAACAAAGCAAGCTTTGGCATATCCCAGTTTTCAATGCGACGAGGAGGCTTCGCCTTCATCACAACTTTACGTTTTTGTGCAAGCTTGATGGCCGGAGTTTCTTCTTCCTCGTCCTCATCAACTTCTTCTTCGGCATCCGCCGCTAAAATAGCCTCAAGATCTTCGTCATCTTCTTCAGCTGCTTCATCCTTACCCACAAATTTTTTGTCAGATAATGGAAAGACGGTTGCGGGCTTATCATTCTTTTCGACCTTTTTAACTTTTGCCTTTTTTCCATCACTCACAAACATGCCGGCAAAGAACGCCGCCATTTTGTCGCCGATTTTTTTCTTTCTTAAAGACGCAAAAAGGCCACGCGGCATTTCGGTAAGCTCGGCCACACTTTTTTCGAAATAAAATACGACTAGCACAGCCATAATCGACCACAGGATGACTTGCACACCGACTGAGTTAAAGGCACGCATCAAAGCTTGCGCCACACCCAGGCCGAGAAGGCCTCCGATATAAATTTGCCCATGAAAAACTTTGGTATTTGGCAAATACAATGACAAAAGGGAAGAGATGTTCACAATTAAAAGAAGCGCCCACACGAAGCGCACGTCTTTCAGATTCAGCGAGTCCCCACGGAAACTTGCATAGGCCATCTTTAAACAGCTGGCAATCACGGCCCAAGCCGCTAAACCCAGGAATTGGTACATGATGTCCGCTAAGAAGCTGCCGACAATACCGCAGTAATTTGTCGCCTTCAGACCTTGCCCCATAGAATTCAAAGAGGGATCAAATGGGTTGTAGCTAATCAAAGCCAGGGCAAGAAAGAGCCCCATACCAAGAAAACCTATTGCGACGACGTCCTGACGAAACTTTTTTAGGAAATGGTTCATTTAAAAAATTTACGAAATTCCGAGGTGTTAGTCATGCTCCAGCAGCAATCCTTGACTTAAGACTGGCGCTAGAGCACAAAAAACCCCACGCGGAAACAATATGTTAAAAATAAACGAGATTTTCTACAGTATCCAAGGCGAAACCACCTATGTCGGCAACCCGACTGTGTTTATACGCCTAACAGCATGCAATCTGCGCTGCACCTATTGCGATACAAAATATTCGTATTATGAGGGCGAAAACCAAACGCTTGAAACAATCTTAAAAGAAGTGGCATCACACAAAGCTCCGTATGTTTGCGTTACCGGCGGCGAACCGCTGCTGCAAAAAGAAGTGCACACATTAATGCGCGCGCTGTGCGACCAAGGTTACAAAGTTTCTTTAGAAACAAGTGGCTCAAAAAGTATCGAACAAGTTGATCCACGCGTTAAAATTATTCTTGATGTGAAAACTCCAGACAGTGGTGCCGCAGATTCTTTCATTATGGACAACATCGGC
>CAMLMF010000003.1 GCA_946480995.1 uncultured Bdellovibrio sp.
TAAAAACGTTTACATATCTTTTGATATCGACGGCCTTGACCCAGCCTTCTGCCCACACACAGGAACTCCAGTTCCGGGTGGCTTAAGCGTCGACCAAGTTTTCTTCTTGTTCCGCGAAGTGCATGCTTCAGGTCGTAAGATTATTGCTTTTGACTTAAATGAAGTTTCCACCGGCGGCTTGTCAGAAGAAGAGGTTGAGTGGGACGGCAACGTCGGCGCACGTATATTGTATAAAATGTGCGGCTGGTTGGTAAAAAGCCATGCTTAAGGTTTACGAATACGCGAAATGTTCAACGTGTGTGAAGGCTTTAAAATTTCTTGATGCCAAGAAAGTAAAATACGAAAAGCTTCCAATAGTTGAAAGCATTCCGAGTGTGAAAGAATTAAAAGAAATGCTTGCTGCCCTTGAAAAAAACGGCGGCGGCATTCGCAATCTTTTTAATACTTCTGGCTTAGTCTACAAAGAAATGAAGCTCAGTGAAAAACTGCCTTCAATGTCTGAATCCGAAGCGCTAAAACTTTTAGCGTCGAACGGAAAATTGATCAAAAGACCTTTCCTGATCAGCGATAAAGTTCACCTTGTGGGCTTTAAAGAAGACGAGTGGAAAAAAGTTTTTTAAAAAAATTTAAATCGAAATAAAGACTGTCACGAAAAATGCACCGAGGGATCTTGCTTCCGCTAGATCCCTCGGTATTGGACTTCTCCGTCCGAACGAACGAGGAGGTCCGAAATGCGTAAACACAACTATTTACGATATCGGCGAATTTTAAAGATTGCTAAAGGTACATTGGTTATTATTTGGCTTGTTCTTATAATAATTTTTAAACTGAAGTCGCTTTAAAGTTAAACAGAGCCCTTTCCATCAAGGTCTGTTCCAAGGTCGGGACTGAAAATCCTGGTCGGAGAAAGTCCATGGACAACCTAGCGGAGGCACTTTTCTTTCAGTTGCTTACACTTGTCAGTGCGAAGGCTTGTGATGATGTCTTTTATGATGGTGACGACTCGGTTTAAGTTGCGGCTTGTTCATTTTATAAATCAAATAAACACTAGCGAAAATCAACGCGAAAGTTAGGATCACAACGGTGAGGCTGATCATAATTACCTCCTTGTGAAATCATTTTATCAAGAGTTCAGCAGCAAATCGAAATGCCTTTTGACATTAAGAGCGTCCGAAGACGCCCTTAATAAAGATCATCTTAGTAACAAAGAGTCGCACCCGTTGTCGGTGCACAACCCGCCCAAGATGTTGATGAACAGCTTAGGTTTTGTGGAGTTTTCCAGCTGCCTTTAGCCATACATGACTGCCAATAGTTGCTTTGCACATCTGCAGCTTGTGCCGAGAAGTCAGCAACAATTGTTTGCAAAAGTCGTTGCGCTTCGGACGCCGACATTTCTAACTTCGTAGCCATCGCTTCGATCGAAGACGCAACAGGCATACTGCGCATGCTGATTGCTTGAATGTCTTTTGTCGACAAACCAACACGAGCAAATGCATTTAAACCTTCATTAGGAACTTGAGCAAAAGCTGCTTGAATTTGTTCAGCCGCTGAAAGACTTATTTCATGCCTTTGAGCAAACGCAACAACTTCTGGATTTGTGCCAAGATCCAATTGTGTGGAGGCTTCATAGCAACGATATCTTCCGCATTCACGATAACGTGGAGGACGACGATCATGATGGTGACCATGGCCATGCCCGTCGGAACCAAGGCCAATGCCGATGGCAACGCCGATAGCTCCTGCTGCAATATCCGAAGAATCACAGCCTGTATTACAAAACAAAGTGGCTATAAGAAGCCCTGACATAATAATCTTCTTCATAATAGTGGTCCTTTCTTTGAAAAACGATGTCTGTATGGCACCGTTGATTAAGCAAGCGGGACTAAAGCAACTAAAGTGCCAACACAAAACGCACCACTAAAATGTGATTATTAGATAGCAAAACGCAGCTGAGAGTTATCGACACGGGCTGTTGAAGACTTTTGCGATCCCAATCGAACACCCAATCCGACCAAACGCACCGGCACCCCGCGACGCTCCCACGCTTTTTCTAACAGGCGCTGAAAGTCTTGCTGGCTGGGCACTTCGTGGCAGACCTCTTCATGGGTCGTTTGTTTAAAGTCGTAAAATTTTAACTTTACCACCATACCGCGAACGCGATCTTGGTATTCGCCTTTTTCCAAACGACGAATGAAATCTTCGTACAGTGACGGCAAAGTTTTTCGACATTCATCTAAAGTTTGCAGATCTTTATTAAAAGTTTCTTCGACGGTTAAAGACTTTCTTTCCCACTCGGTGATGACTTCGCGCTGATCTTCACCGCGCGCAAAATCATAAAGTTCTTGCGCACGCGATCCGAACCACGTGTGCAACTCCGCCACAGAATATTTTTGAATATCCCCACACGTGAAAAGCCCCAGGTCATGCATCTTTTGCGCGGTCACTTTACCCACACCAAAAATTTTTTCTACCGGCAGGTCTTTCACAAAGCCTTCCACATCCTGAGGACGCACCACGAACTGTCCGTTGGGTTTTTTCCAGTCACTAGCGATCTTTGCTAAGAATTTATTCGGAGCTACACCGGCGGAGGCTGTTAACATAAGTTCAGTGAAAATAAGACGACGTATTTCTTGGGCAATGAGCGTGGCACTGCCACCAAATTGCTGGCAATCACTGACATCAAGGTAGGCTTCATCCAGCGACAGAGGTTCGATCTTGTTTGTGAATCTTTCAAGAATTTCACGTACTTTTCGACTTTCAGTTTTATACAAGTCGAAATGCGGAGGAACTAAAATCAACTGCGGGCACAAGCGCACAGCTTGGGACGAAGACATCGCCGCACGAACGCCAAACTTGCGTGCTTCATAACTGGCCGTGCATAAAACGCTGCGAGAATTCGGCGGCCCGCCAATTCCCAAAGGTTTTCCCTTGAGTTCCGGGTTGTATTTCACCTCGACGGCCGCGTAAAAGCAGTCCATATCCACATGGATAATCTTCTTCATTTACACATTATTTACATATTCAAATCAGAAAATCAAGTCGGATCTGCTTCCATCTCGACCGGGGCCTGGGCCTCTTGCGGAAGACCTTTTACGGGAACGAATTTAGCCGCCACCAAAGCATGGGCTTTTTCGGCAATCACACCCCGATCGTCTTCTGGCGTGGAATGAATTTGTTCAAGGAATTCAATTTCAGCTGTTGCTGATTTCAAAGTCATTGTTTTCCACATCGAAGTAACAAAAGGAATATCGCCATACCAGCAAACATGATCACGCCATTTTAAATTAAACTCTTCACCATTCAATTCACGGAAATTAATCACGACCGGTTGAATAGGAACGGCCGCGTGGGCCGCTGCCATTAACAAAGTTTTCTTAAACGGCAAAACACGTTCACCATTGGTGGAGGTCGCCTCGGGATAAAGCACCACGTGAAAACCTTTTTGTAACGCCGTCACAATGCTTTTCATCTCGTCCAAAATTTTAGTACGACTTCGGCGTTCGACGTAAATACAGCCACCAAGCTCAGTCAATAAACCCAAGAAAGGCGTTTCGCGCATTTCATTCGAAGTCACAAACAACATTGGGAAGCACGTCGCTAAAGCCAAAATGTCGACAAAACCCATATGGTTACTCGCGACCAAAAATTTTTGATCTTGAGAAGGTTTGTTGATGACGTTGATTTTTAAACGCAACCCCTTCAGCATCACGGCAGAAAAAAACTGCGTGTTTTTCGAAAAGGCCTTTAAACGTTTGTCAGGACTTCTGATCACGAAGTGGCAAATGAATGACCACACCAGAAAGCTCAGGATAACTAGAATAAACAAAATAAAACGATAGACTCCGCGAAGTCCTGCTTGAATATCTTCCACGGAGGCTATTTAAAGCCTCTTGTCGTCGTATCGTCAAGAAGCAATCAGGCTACGGAGCCTACTGGCACTCCACTTCAGAGATATTGATGTATAAATTACGAGCGAAAACTCGCGCTTTCCCTGGGCCCATAATCGTCGCCGCAAGGTTTCCGCGCAAGATCGCAGATCCACCGCATTCCGTTTCCAAAATAACATCGCGTTGACCTAAGATCTGGTTGGCTTTGGCATTTTGTTCAACCGCTTCGATTTCAACTGTTTGCTTAGCACCTTGGCTGCCTGCTTTGAAAATTTCCAGGTCTACGCGGGCCTTAGTTTGCGTTGGATATGCGCGCAAATCCGCAAGCTGGTGACTGTCAGAGACAATAATTTTTTTACCGGGAGAGGCTTCAAGACTTAAAGCAAACGTACACGCACCGCGAGCAACACGTTTGTCTTCATCTTTTTTCACGTAAAGGCCTGTCGGAATAATATAGCGACCCGAAAGAGTCTGGGCTAACTCGTGTGCACCCACTGGAACTTCACAGGCATTTCCTGCTGTTTGAACTGCTCCCAAGTTTAAGGCCTGCGCCTGAGTCGTGAGGAGAACTGCTGCTGCTAAAACTATAACGCCTTTACCCATAATTTCCTCCTTGTGAGGGGTGGAGCTTTTTGCCACCACTTTGGACCCTCGTAGAGTGTATATACAATAACAATGCCAATTATTTTAGCCCGTCGTCAGCATTCCGCTAGCCACACCTGTGACAGTTTCACGCAGAAGGGGCACGTCATGGTCTTCAAGGGCCAGCAACTGCAATACGTTCAAAGGATTTATCAAGGGTGAGCGCAGATGGATACTGGTTTCTAACCAAGGGCGATACCACAGCAAACTTTTTTCACCTGTGATTTCATGCACGGCTGTTTGACAGGCCACATATTCTTTCTGAAATCTGCGAACAAATGAATCAGCCACTTCCCTCGGTAATCGAGACGAATGCAGATAAAGAGCAAACACATTCAAATCAATTTTTTCTAAAGTAAAACCCAGAACTTTAACGTAAGAACGAAATAACGACGAGTCCTTAAATATTTTTTGATACTTGGCTTTTTCATCAGCCTTTAGTTGCGCCCAGAAGCTGCCCACACCCCACCAACTAGGGAACAAGGCACGCGTTTGCGTCCAGCACAACACCCACGGAATCGCGCGCAAACTTTTTAAGTTCACTGCCCCCTGTCGTTTGCTCGGACGTGAACCCATTCTTAAATCTTTCATAAAAGAATAAGGAGTCGCTGTTTCAATCAGCTCTAAAAAGTGCGGGTCTTGAACCATGCCTTGGTAAGACTTTTGAATAAAATCAGACATCCGCAAAAGATCCGCATGCCAAGGCTCTTGCGATTTCTGCTGCGAGCTTTGCTTATCACGAGCGGCCGCAAAACGTTGCAGCTGGCGGCGTAAAATTTCGGGTGCAGCATAGTTGCGATAGATCATCTCCCCTTGCACTGTGACCTTTACTGTCGCAAGGGCTGACGAAGGCCACCACTCCGTCTGTTCCTGCACCGAGCCGCCTCCACGTTCGATGCTGCCACCAGAGCCGTGAAAAAAGATTGGCTGCAAATGTTTTTTCTGAATGGCTTTTTCAATACCTTGAACGGCCGAAGAAATTAAAAAGCGTGATGGGAAAGAGCCATTTTCTTTGGCGGAATCAGAATAACCCAACATCACTTCAAATTTGCCGGACCATAAATTTTTAACCATGCTCATTCGCGCAGGACTTTTTAAAAACTCTTCGACAATTTCAACACCTGCGTGCAAAGAGTGCGCACTTTCAAACAGCGGCACAACCGGAAGTTTGGCTTTTCCCAGATACTTTTCCACAAGCTTAACTCCGGCGGCTAAATCTGCGGCGGATTCGCACTGACTTAATACAAACCCACGTATGTAAAAACGCGGATCGTGACTTGGTGAAAGCAGCGCAAGGCTTTTCAACATCCGAGATATTGCAAATTTTGTCGGTGGATTTTTCACTGCCTCGTGCACCAGCCCACTGTCTTCTCGCAACTCCAGGGGCACGACAAGGCCTGGGAATACTTTAAGAAGTCCCCGCAGGTCCGCTAAAGGGGCGGACTCCAAAACGAAAAGTTTTTTATACGCGATAAAGACTTTTTCAAGTTTCTCTTTACACAAGTTTAAGCGTTGGCCATCGCCTTTTTGTAGACGCTTCACCTTGCCAAGATGTTGCTTAAGTTCTTTCGACATTTGCAAAAGAGACTTTAGCTCTTTGTGCTTTTCATTTGCGGATCGCGACAGCGGTTCTAGGTCCGTTAAATAAATTTGCAGACGTTCGTGAACCCAAGCAAAAAGAAATTTTCGCGACATCTGTAAACTTCCCAGCATCGTTTTTTCGTCGACTCCAGGATGTCCATCTTTGTCGCCACCAACCCACGTCCGCAAGTAAAAGGGTTGCTTCTTTTTGACTTGTTCGATGTAAAGATCGATCACATCTTTATGTAGCGACAGGGAATAAATATACTCTGCCTCGTCCATGACCGTGGGCTTTTTCTGCTTTGACATCGGGATCAACCACGCCCAGCGCAAAAGAACATAAAGCTCTTGCCAATCCGCGGATGCAGGATCTGCAAGGAAGCGCTCTAAAAGGTCCTGAATTTTTTTAAAGTAATAAATGATGTCAGGATTGCGGGATTCTGTGGGATGGGCTGTTAGAACATGAATTATGCGACCATAAGTTGCTGCGGGTTTTGTTTCTTCAGCAAAAGTTTCGCGCAAACGCGAAGCGCGGTAGGCAGATTCACAGGAGTTAATCAGCTCAAGCATCAGGGAAAAAGCGTGGGCTATGGCATAACGATCTGGCCCGGAAAGCTTTTTTAAATCTTCTTTTAGCTTTAAAAGACCTTCAAGACTTTGCCCGTCTTTGCTTTTTACGAAGCGGCGAATATTTTCAATGCGCTCGAAACCTTTGGCACCCAGTTCGTCAGCAATCACACGGCCCAAGGTGCTTACGGATTTATCAACAAGACCGGTCAGTTCTTTGGCAAGATTTTGTTCCATCCATTCACTATGAAACAAAAGAAATAGCGGGGCAACCTTCCATTCAGAACGCGGCCCCGCTTGCGCAACAACAAGGTTTTACATTTCAGCGGAATCTAGTTTTAACTTTTTCCACAGTGTACGATTCAGGTCTTCACGCTTAAGGATGGTCAGGAAGTCGATACAGCCAAACTCCTGATCCCATGCGGGCTCTCCACCCACGGATGCTCCGATTTTTAAGTACGCACGACATAAAGGAGGAAGAAGTTCCTCGGCCTGAGCTCTCTGAGTCTCCGTGAGAGGGCCGCGGACTTCATCCATAAAATAAGACAACAAAGGCATTGTGAACGGCAACGTCGGGCGAGTTCTGTAAACAGGCTGAATTCGTCCGTCTTCTTCGAAATAACGAGTTAACAAAGCGGCATCCCGGGGGTCTTCAGTTTTTACCGTTGCGCACCCAAACAAGATGTTTGCTTGAGTCGCCGCCATGTATTCACCAATGCCTCGCCATAAAAGGGAAATCAAAATGCCACGGCGATATTCTTTGTGAATGCAGGCACGGCCCAGTTCTAACTTTACCCCAGGCTGTTGCATGATTTGCGACATCACAAACTCTTTGCCGGAATAAAAATTATTAGTGAATAAAGAACAATTCATACGGTACGTACCGATAATACGGTCCGTACGTTTTTCCTTGATGATCAGATGATCACAGTCAAAGTCGAACTCATCGACATCCACACCGTGGGTTGCAGTTTTACCCATCATTTCTTTGTGGAAAACTTCGAAGCGTAAAGCCAAGGCTTCTTTCAGTTCGTCAACATTCGTGACGGTTTTGATTTGAAAAGGCCCCACATCAGAACAAATAACGATCTTAGCTTTGAACTTGTGAATGCGGTTCAAGCGCAGCTGATACATTGATTGCAAATGTAACGAAACTTTACTTAGGCTCGATTGTGCTATTGTGTTGATCATAAGGTCCCCCCCTTGTGCTCAACACCAGTCTAACGATATTTGCAAATTTGTATTGTCAGAGATTTTTCAGGATTGTGTTCGTGTGATCCTAAAGAATCAACGAAGCGGCCTTGTTCAGACGGTCAAACAAAGATTCCCAGCGCTCGCCACTATGAAGGGGCTCGCGATAAAACACGATGCAATCTGGACCTTGGTTGGCCACGTCACGAAGTTTTCCGTAAAATTCCCGGGTGGCAAGGAGCGGATCTTGCGACAACTGCAAAACCGCGTGGGAGTGAATGCCGCCTTGGGGTTTGATAATACGAATGCTTTCGATTTCATCCGGCAGCTCGTTCATCTTTTCATTTACTTCTTTTAAGACACTTTCCGGACTGCGCGCAGGATCTGTACACACAATCAGCGGCACGGGTGGCATATAGTGATGTTTCATGTGTCCCGGTGATTCGCGTTTATCAACTTGTTCGATAAATTCGAATTGAAAACCTTTTTCTTCTAGGACACGTTCGATGTCGGACTTAAGAATATGCCCGCGGCGCAAAATCGACAGCTCGACCTTTTCGCGATGTTTTACTAATAACACCGTTGATTCGATACCGATTTGGCATTCACCGCCATCTAATACAAAAACATTTTCATTTTTAAATTCCACGCGCACATGGCCTGCAGATGTTGGCGAGGTGCGACCGAACTTATTCGCACTGGGTGCTGCCAGCGGAACGCCGACATCTTGAAGCAAGCTTAAGGCAATCGGATGATTCGGCATGCGAATACCGACAGAATCAAGGCCGGCTGTGATCATCAGGTTCACAGAAGGATCACGTGGCAGAATCAAAGTTAAAGGGCCTGGCCAAAAAACTTCGGCCAAGGCTTGCGAAGCAGGTCCCCAAAAGGCCGTGACCTTCTTAGCCTGTTCAATGGAAGCGACATGCACGATGAGCGGATCAAAAAAGGGACGCTCTTTCGTCGTAAAGATCTTTTCAATGGCCGAGGGAATATCAATGCGCGCTGCTAGGCCATAGACGGTTTCCGTGGGAAGTCCGATGACTCCCCCCTCTTCCAGAATATTTTTGGCTTTAGCCAGTGCTTCGTTGACGGACAACATCCGTTATTTCTCCTCGCGCAAGACCCCGAGGGCACTTTCTTTGACGATGTCTAAGCTTGCCACAAACGAGATCACCAAACTTATGCCAGTAATTAAGAGCACTGACAATAGCGGTTGTTGCCATGATAGTTTGAAATCACTGTCAAAAATAAACATATTTAAAGAAAAACTCACGACCATGCTGAGTAAAGCTCCACTGACCGCCGCCAGGAATGACAAAAAAGCGAACTCAGAAAGGATGAAGCTAGCAATTTCCCGCCAGCTGGCCCCGAGAATTTTTAACATGTTCAGTTCCCAACGGCGCAGTTTAATTTGGCTGCGCACAATGGAAAAGAGCACGATATAACCCGTTAACAGGGCTAAACCCGCCATCAGTTCCAACGACCAACTCATCTTTTCTGCTGTCGCCAATACGTCGTCCACGGTTTTTACGACATCCACAACCGAAACATTTGAAAATTCTTTGGCCATGTCGTTTTGTAATTGCGCGCGTTCGCTATCGCCCAGCGACGGAATCGCTGCAATCCAGGTTTTAGGAGCCTCATCTAAAAGGCCCGGTTGCACCAAAATAAAGAAGTTGGGCTGAAAGCTGGTCCACTTTACTTTGCGCAAGTTGACGATTTTTCCTTCGACTTCTACGCCTTGCACATCAAAGGACATGCTATCGCCGACTTTTAAACCCATGCGCTCTGCGAATCGGTATTCAACGGACAGCTCTGCCACGGGATTTTTTTCCGCATTATAAAGACCCGAGATGGCTTGGCCCTCGGTCAGTTGTTCCGAGTTAGAAAGATCACGTCGGTAAGACAAATTCACGCCGCGATTGCGGAAGCGCGCTTCGCGTTCTTCTTCGCGGGTTTTAAAGCCTGAAGTTTCAAGTTTTCTTTCATAGTCTTCGCCGTTCACTTTTAAAATGCGCGCGCGCACCAAAGGCGAAACCCCCAACGGCTTAATATTCTTAGCTTCTAAGATTTTTTCAACCGCAGGAAGTTGTTCATCTTGAATATCAAACATGAAAAGCGAAGGAATCTTACTGCGCCCTTCAAATTTAAACTCGGCCTGCAGCGAATTTTTTAATTGCGGCAGAATATTAATTAGCAGGGCTCCAAGTCCTAGAGCGACAAAGATCGCCAAACTTGCACCCGCTCGACGGGACAAACTTAAGAAACTAAATTTAAGGAACCAACTTTTTAGGCCACGGATCATGCCCGCCGACCTCACCGTCAGATATCCAATACCGACAAGGATAGCAATAACCAAAACCATGGAACCAGCAAACAGACTGCCGATTTTCCAAGAGTGGGCCTGGTATACAGAAAGGAAATAAAACAGCACCAAGCTTGGCAAGAACGACCAATAACGGCTGCGGCTTTCGCCCACAGCGAACTTTTCTTCACTGAAAAGTTTGTTCGCTTTTAAATCGAAAATTTTAACTAAGAACGGAAGACTTACGACGAAGCTGCCAAAGACCGCCATGAATAGACAAATCAAAATAGCTTCAACATTCACAGTCGGACTTAAATCAAAGGGCGTAAAGCTTTGCAGTAACCCCGTCAGCGCCGGCAAAATTAAATTACTAAGAAAAATCGTCGGCACCGTCGCTAGCAGCCCCAACAAAGACGCCTGAATGATATAGACACCCACGGCTTGACTGCTTTGTAAACCCAGCGTGCGCAGAATCGCGATTTCTTTCATGCGGGTTGAAAGGAACAGACGATAAATATAGGCCGCCCCTAGGGCTGACATAAACAAAGCCACAATAGAAACAAGGCCCAAGTAATCCGACAGGTAACCAAGTTGACGACCCGACTCATCCCCAGCCGAAGCGGGCGTTTCAATAGAAATCGCAGGATCCGTTAACGACGCAAAAAGTTTATCCCGCAAAAGTGTTTCATCCGTGGCAGCAGGCAACTTGAATAAATGAACCACGGTAAAGGTGCTACCAAATTGCATCAGGCCTGATTGGGCCAGCAACGCACGATCAATAAATACACGCGGAGCGATGCTCATACCGCGAAATGTCTGTGTTTCATCTTTCGCGACAACATCAGAAATATTTAAACTTAAATTGCCGACTTTAATTTCGTCCCCAACATCAAGACCCAACTGGCTTTTAAGCTCTGGGTATATCCATGCTTTCGTGGAGCCAATGATCTCTTTTTGTGAATCCGCCGAAATTTTTGCGCCCGACTGTAAAGAAAGCTGACCATAGAACGGATACAAGGCATCCACGGCTTTAATCGTCACCAAACGTGAACCCTTGGCGGAATTGATCATCGCAAAGAATTCATACATCTGGGATTCTTGCGCCCCTGCTGGAACTGCGGCGCGCATGCTGGCCTGTTCGCCATCTGTCAGATTGCGACGAACTGAGACTGCGATATCCGCAGACAAGATAGCTTTGGCATTGGCAGTGAGTTGGCTTTGCAAGGCCGTATTGAATGACTGCAAAGACACGAAGCCCGCGAGCCCCAAACTGAGATTAAAAATAAAAAAGACACCAAAACGCCAGCTTCGCAAAAGCTCGCGCAGCGCTAACTTTAGAAGCATCTTAAACTTCCTTTAAGCGGCCTTCTTCAAGGCGCAGAATTCTTTCACATTTTTTGGCTAAAGCATCACTGTGAGTTACAAGAATGGTCGTGATCTTATGTTTGCGCACAATCTCAAAGAAAATATCCATGACCTTGTCACCTGTGTGGATATCAAGATTTCCACTGGGTTCATCCGCCAATAAAATTTTCGGCTCAACAACCAATGCCCGCGCAATGGCGACTCGCTGACATTCACCGCCGCTTAATTGGCTGGGGAAGTGATTTAAACGATGTCCTAAGCCCAATTCGTTCAGCGCTTTTTCAGCACGTTCCCGGGGCTTATCCATTTTTAGAATTTCCAAAGCAAGCATGACATTTTCAACCGCAGTTAAATGCGCAATCAGATGGTATTGTTGAAAAACGATGGCAATATTTTGTGCGCGGAACAGCGTGATTTCTTGCTCCGTTAAAGGGGTCAGATTGATGTTATCAACTAATATTTCGCCGCGGTCGGCTCTTTCTAAGCCCGCAAGCAATGATAGCAACGTTGACTTACCACTGCCCGATTGGCCCACGATAGAGACCACTTGGCCGGGTTTAATTGTGACATCAAGACCACGCAGGACTTGGATTTCAGCTTCACCTTGGTGAAAACCTTTGCGCACATCCTTAAGAACTAAACTCACAACGCCCCCTTTAAGGTGCCAATGATATTTTCTGCGATCATCTTATGCCCGGCTTCGTTGGGGTGAATGCCGTCGGCTAAATTGTATTTCGGATCGCCCGCCACTTTATCTAAAACGAATGGAATAAAGACTAATTTGTATTTTTTCGCCAAAGAGGAATACATTTTTTTAAATTGCTCTGTATAGTCTTTGCCATAGTTTGGAGGCATATACAGTCCCCCCAAGATCACTTGCACTTTTTCTTTTTGCGCGAACTCAATCGCCTCGGCCAAGTGTTTTTCGCTGTCGGCGACTTTTAATCCACGCAATCCATCATTCGCCCCCAACACCAGCAACACAGCATCGGGTTTTGTTTTAAACAGCCACTTCATACGCGAAATACTAGACGCCGTGGTCGAACCACTGACCCCAGCATTTACGACCTTCCATTCCTTTTTACCGGCTTCATGAAGCATTTTTTCAAGCACAGCAGGATAAGCTGCATCTTTGGCAACGCCATAACCTTCGGACAAAGAATCGCCTAGAACGATTAATTTTTTCTGTGCCCAAGAAGAGCTTGGCGCCAGAAAACTAAGACTTAGAATTAAAAGAGAAACACGAAGAAATGATGGGACGAACCCAGAATAAAAAAAAGGTCTCATAGTTTCCCATGAGACCTTTTTAGATTTATTAATTCAAGTCCAACTAAGTCAAACTTAAGTCGACAAAGTAGCGACTAGCGAGAACCGAATCCGCCGCCACGACCACCGCCGCCGCCACGTCCGCCACCGCCGAAGCCTCCGCCGCCACCACGACGAGGACCACCGCCGCCTTCGCGAGGAGCTTGAGGACGAGCCTCAGAAACGTTGATCGCGCGACCGTTCAACTCAATGCCGTTACCTTTTTCAATTGCTTGGTTAGCAGCTGAATCGTCAGACATTTCTACGAAACCGAAACCTTTTGAACGGCCAGTTTCTCTGTCCATGATTACTTTTGCAGAATCAACCGCACCGAATTGTGCGAAATGTTGGTGAAGCGCCTCATCGTCTACTGAGTAAGGCAAGTTTCCTACGTATAATTTCTTAGCCACAAAGTCCTCCTGTGGATTTTTATAAAAACCCGAGGAAGCCTTCGAACAACTTAAAATCGAGAACACTCACACGGGGAACGTTTAACTTAGATTAGGCTAGCACAGCACATAAAACGTGCAAGCCCAAAAATTTATTTATGCTCGCATATTATTAAATTGTAAGGGAACATTGAAGTTTCCGCCGCGCACTAGACTAATGCATTCTTGCAACTCGTCGATGCTTTTTGATGTCACTTTGATTTTATCGTCAGCAATGGCTGGCTGCACCTTAAGCTTGGAATCCTTAATCATTTTAATAACATCTTTAGCTACTTCGCGGTCAATACCTTGAATCAGATTGACCTTTTGACGAAGCATGCGTCCACCGGCTGGCTCCATTTTTTCAAACTTAATAGCCTTAATATCTATACCGCGACGGTGCAATTTAGTTTGCAAAATACCCGCCATGGCCTCGACCTTATAGTCGTCCTCCGCCATTAGGGTGACTTCTTTTTTATCCCACTGGATCTCTGCTTTACTACCTTTAAAGTCATAACGACTCTCAACCTCTTTGCGAGCTTGATTGATAGCATTATCAACTTCCTGCAAATCAATTTCCGAAACAATATCAAACGAAGGCATTAAAAAAACTCCAAAAAAATTTAAAAGTTTAATTCACCCACCCAAAACCAAGGTCGATCAAAAAGGCTCGAATGCAAGGCGGAGGGCTTTTTCCGAAACGGAGGCGTGCTGCCAGCACGTCGGAGAGAAGGAAAAGGCCCGACAACGCAGCAGGCGGGCCTTTTTCATCGACCGACTAGTGGCCGTGGCCGGCGTTGCCGTGCAGGCCATGCGGATGTCCGTGCAAAACTTCTTCCGTCGTCGCTTCGCGAATCAAAACCATTTCGATATCAAATTTCAAATCTTGTCCCGCCAAAGGGTGGTTGCCATCCAAAGTGATGTGCGAATCAGTCATTTTAGCAACGCGCACAATGTGAGCTCCGCCGCTTAATTCCAAACGAAGGTGGCTGCCGATTTCCAATTGAGGAAGATGCGCAAGCTCCTCTTTCGGAACGTCCATGAACATGTTGTCTTTCATTTCACCGTAAGCATCGACTGCTGCCAATTTCACAGTTTTTTTGTCGCCTTCTTTAAGGTCTTTAATTTCTTCTTCTAATTTTGGTAGGATTTGTCCTGCACCCTCTAAATAAGGAAGAGGTTGGCCGCGTTCTGATGCATCCAGTACATTGCCGTCAGGTCCCGTTAAAACGTAATTAAATGCCAATACTCTTCTCATTTTGATGCTCCTTTTCAAGATAGGGGCGGTTTTCCCATTATTAGGCTTTAGAGGCAATCGAAAACGCCCAGTTCTCTTGAATATTTGACGCTAGACTTGAAATGAAACAGTAAACTTAGATATAATTTAAGACAGGATCGCTTGGAGGGGGAACGCATGATGCAAATGTCCTCGCTGAGGTCGCTATTGCTCAACTCTAGTTACGAACCCATGCGGGTCGTCAGTTGGCAAAAGGCCTTGGTTTTGTGGTTTCAAGGCAAGGTAGAGATACTGGAATATCACTCTGCATTTGCCCGCTCTGTTCAACGAAGATTCCAGCTGCCCAGTGTTTTGCGGTTAAAAGCATATGTACGGCCGCGAACCTCGAACGCCGTGCGCTTCTGTCGAGAAAATGTTTATATCCGCGATAAATACACCTGTCAGTACTGCGCTACTCGGCTTCCTGCGAAGCAACTCACCTTAGATCATGTCGTCCCCGCATCACAAAATGGCCCCAAAAGCTGGACCAATGTCGTCTCTGCCTGCAGAGAATGTAATCAAAGAAAAGCCAATCGAACGCCGCGAACTGCAAATATGCCTTTACTGACTGAGCCAAGAGCGCCAAACTGGTTGCCGACGTTGCAACTTGAAATCAGTGAAGATCATGTGCCGCCTGATTGGGCGCCTTACTTAAGGCTAAATACGGGATGAGTTTACAGTACGAGATAAAACAAGTAACCACCGCGCAAACTTTGCCTTTGCGCCAAAAAGTTTTAAAACCGTTTTTGCCCGTCGCCGAATGCATAAATCCCGGCGACGACCTTGTCACCACTTATCACTTCGGTCTTTTTCACGGTGGAAAATTAGTTTCCATTTCGACTTTCCTTTTAGAATCTCATCCCGAATTTTCTGCAGGCTTTCCTTATCGCTTGCGAGGCATGGCAACAGACGACAAATACCGTGGTCAGGGTTTTGGGCAAAAAGTTTTAAGTCACGGAGTCGAGTTTCTGCGCAGCCAAGGCTGTGATTTCGTCTGGTGTAACGCTCGCATAAAAGCCTTCGATTTTTACGCGAATTTAGGCTTTCGTTTTCATGGACCAATGTTTGAGTTGAAGGACATCGGCCCCCATAAAGTCATGTACAAGCATCTGATTCGTAGATAACCTTCCCATAGGGGGATCTAGTGAATACGGACGTGCACAATAAACTTACCTCAGCTCTCACGACGATCATCAGCGAAACAAATGGCATTTCGCTTTCAGACACGATCAATTTGCTTTTATCTTCCGATTTAAAAGAAACAAATCTTGCTGCTTACAATCAAGTTTATGAATTTCGTGAACTGCTAAATCGTTTTCAAATCAATCACGTGACGATCAGCTCGCTCTTAAAACATCCTATGTCAGCCGCCTTGGCTGAGTTCTTTAAAAACTTTCCTTTAAAATACAACGAAGAGCATATTCACCTGACTGGCGCTATTACGGCGGACTTTATTTATCCTCGCCTTAAAAAATTATTAGAGGGACCAGATAAAGCCATCTATGAAGAAAAGATCCGCGAAGTTTATGGCGACAAAGCTTTACCCATTAAATCCGTCGAAGACGTCGACCGATTGATTCGCTTGCAAGAAAATGAAGGCTTTTCGCGGTATTTAAAAATTCTGTATTTACCAAAATTGATTTTTATCTCGCGCGAAGCCCATGCGGAAGCCGCTTTTCATTTAGCTAATGATTTGTATTACAAATACAATGTCGGTCGCATCCGCTTAAAGTTTTCGTTATCGCGTTCGACGTCCAGCTCATCAGAACAAATTCCCGGCATTGATAATGTGACATCAGAAGACGTGGTTTTAGGTCTTTACGAAGGCTTTAAGAAATTTCAGGAACAACATCCGCAATTTGATTTTATCCTGTCGCCATCGTTCCGTAAGGAAGCCAATCACTTTGATTCGGACAAGTTTAAAAGTCGCCAAGAACATTTCATGGAACAGATTAATGAAATTGTGCGCATGTTAGATAATTATCCATTTCTGGTTCGCCACATGACTGACGTGGACACTGTGGGTGACGAGCGTGATCTTTACCGCAAGGAACATTTCAATGAAATGCAGTCTGGTTTTAGAAAACTGCAATATCGCGGCTTTAAAATTCGATCGCATCATGGCGAAACCTGGCACACGTTAAAAAAAGGCATCCAGGCTGTCGACAATGCCATGAACATTTGGCACATCGACACGTTAGAGCATGGAATCAGCCTTGGGATTAATCCGAATAAATACTTCCACCGTATTTACCAAGATGTCTTAGAAAAAAATCACAAAGGCCTAGCGATTTCCGATAAAGATCCATTATATCGTGAGCTGATAGAGCTTGATTGGGGCTTTAACCGCGCCGTTTTAGATAAAATCTTACAAGGCACACGGCTTACACCCGAAGAAGATATTTTATTCGTGAAAGCGAAATTCCACACTGCGCGTGAAGTGGAACATTATCAGCATGACGTTTTAAATCGTATGATCCAAAAAGGGGTGACGCTGGTTTCATTGCCGTCTTCGAACAATAAGCTGACTGGCAAGTTTGAAGACTATAAAGATCATCCTTTTTCATGGTGGGAAAAAAAGGGCGTGCAGTTAGGGGTTGGTACCGACAACCACGTCACTTTGAATACAAATTTCATCTATGAGATGTTGATTCTTCTTTACACCGACGCTGACAATCTTAAAATCACTAAATTACTTATGGTTACGACCGGGGAAACTCGTCGCCCGTACATCAGTCATCTTTTGTGGAAGATGCGTAAAAACTTAAGAAAGAAATCTTCGTGACAGCAAAAACTAAGTCCCTTAAGCCCTCTTGGTCACAAACTCTTAAAGCTGCCATTCGTCCCAATGTCGCCATTATGTTGGCCTTGGGCTTTTCATCTGGCTTACCCTTTATGTTGGTCGGAAATACTTTGGGCTTTTGGTTGCGTGAAAGTGGCATTACGCTGGCAACGATTGGTTTTCTTTCTTGGGTGGGCTTGGCTTATTCATTAAAATTTATTTGGGCGCCGCTGATCGATAAAGTGGATGCTCCTCTGGTTGGCAAATGGCTGGGGCGTCGTCGCGGCTGGATGTTGTTATCACAGATCCTGATTGGCGCGGCCTTACTGGGCATGTCGATCTTAAAACCTGAAGGCGGCTTGATGCTTTTCACCGGGCTTGCGGCTGTTGCTGCGTTTGCCTCGGCGACTCAAGATATCGTGATCGATGCTTGGCGGATTGAAGCCTCTGAAGCCAGCGAAGAAATGGCCTTGTTGTCTTCGGCTTACCAGTTAGGCTATCGCGCAGCTTTACTTGTTACTGATGCACTGATCTTAATCATCGCAGCCGCAGTGGGTTGGTCGATGTCCTATTCAGTGATGGGTGCATTGATGGCCGTGGGTATTGCCGCCACCTTCTTTGCTGTGGAGCCTCGTCGCACAGAGCATTCTGTTGTGGGTGCAACAAGCATGTGGACACCGCGCGGATTGTTTGATGCGATCTGCGGCCCCTTCTTTGCCTTCTTTAAGCAGCACGGACAAAAAGCCTTATTAATTTTGTTAGCCGTCAGCTTGTATCGCCTTTCTGATTTTATGATGGGGCCGATGGCAAATCCTTTTTATGCGGACATTGGCATCACCAAAGAAACCGTGGGCGTTGTCCGTGGCTCTGTGGGTTTGATTGCATCCGTCGTGGGTGTTGCCGCCGGCGGGATCTTTGCTGTGCGCTTTGGTTTTATTTCAACGTTGTTAGTGGGCGCGATCATTGGTCCGGCTTCGAATTTAGGTTTTTCATTTTTAGCAATGATGGGTCCAAGCAATGAAGTTTTCACTGCCGCCATGGCGATTGATAACTTTGCTTCGGGCTTTGCTGGCACCGCTTTGGTTGGTTATATGTCGAGCCTAACCACGTTGGGCTACACGGCAACTCAGTATGCTTTGTTAAGTTCGTTCTATGCGTTGCTGGGAAAAGTTTTGAAAGGCTTCTCTGGCGTTACCGTTCAGTACTTTGCCGAAGGCCGCACGCTGATGGAAGGTTACGCTTTATTTTTCTTAAGCACGGCTCTGGTTGGAATTCCTGCATTACTGCTTTGTATTTTGTTAGTGCGCACCAACAAAAAAGAAGCGGCCTTAGCGGCAGGTAAAATATAATTCTTTCTGTTTCCTAACACTGGCCCTATTCAAATAAGACATGCCCCCTTAATCTGCGGGGCATGTATGCACAATCCATAATTCTTTTTATTGTTGTCGCAGTTCTGTACGTCACCGCTACGTTGGTTGATGAATTTCATTTTCATCGCAACCGTGGCCTGCACCGCCAAGAAGTTATCGGCTATCCGATTAATACTCTCACAGTGATAGCGTGTCTTTTATTCCTAGCCTTAGCAGAAAGAAATCTTGCGACTGAAAAGATTTATTATTTGTTAGCGATTCTTTCGTGTTTGTCGATCACCAAGGACGAATGGATTCATCGCAAAGCGTGCAGCGGTGGCGAGATGTGGATGCACTCTGTGCTTTACATTCTGCACCCCCTGCTGCTGTTTATCGCGATGCTAGGCTGGGAAGACCACCGCGCCACCTTCTTAGCATTCGCCGGTGGAGCAACGATTTACTTGTTCTATCAAGTCACCTATTGGAATTTGATTGAAGTCCACCGCCGTCGCGTGAAAACCCAAAAACACTATGCCGGGGCCCCACAGGATGAGCTTTACGATTATTTTGGGGAGTAAGTCCTTTAACTAAGCCAGTTCTTGCTTTGACGGCGCGCAATGTGCTATCTTGGCTCTTCGTTTTATTCCTAAACGGAGGGTTGGCCGAGTGGCTGAAGGCGCTCGCTTGGAAAGCGAGTTTACACCAAAAGTGTAACGCGAGTTCGAATCTCGCATCCTCCGCCAATATTTCCCAACTAAAATGCCAGTATTAATTAACTAGAGACAAAAACACGTCGGCCCCATTCGAACGAAAGAGTTCGAGAAAAGTCGCACGATGCGACCGCGCAAAGCGCGGCGGCAGAGCCGCTTTTTCGGTGATGGGCAAAGCCCATCAGTCGCGCAGCGACCAAGGCCAGGGATGGCCGCAGCCAATCTCGCCCCCGTCGCCAATATTTCCTAACGGAAAAGTCACCTTAAATTGTTCAATATTCAATACCACTCTAATGAAATTTCTCACCGTTTTCTAACATCTTAATAATATCTTTTATTCGTCTTTCGCGAGTTTCGACCCTTTTCGCCGTCTGCAGTCGATAACAGATGGAATACAGGTTCGTTTTGTTAAGTGTCTCAAAGAATTCCTTCGCCTTCTTGTTCTTTAATAGCGCTTTCAAAAAATCGTCCGGCACCTTAGCGCTAGAAAAAGAGTCGTAAGCAGAACTCCAGCGACCATCATCTTTAGCTAATTTAATTTCTTTTAAGCCTGAGCTTGTCATTTTCTTAGCCTTGATCAGCCGCTCAGCATGCTCCGTATTTTTCTTAGACCACCGGCTATCGGCCTTTCTTGGCGTAAACCTCTGCAGCCAAGAGCCCCTATCATAAGTCTTTTTTTGACCATCAATCCATCCAAAGCAGAGGGCCTCATCCAAAGCCTCAGCATAAGTCAACGAAACAGTATCTGCGTTGATTTTCCAAATACGAAGCCAGATCCCAGAAGACTGTTTGTGGTTCTTTTTAAGCCAATTGCGAAATTCAGTTGAAGATGCAAAGGATATAATTTCCATTAAAAGCTTCCTCTTTTGTCGATTTTTGTATTCCTCCGATTAATCTAAAAGATTCCTAAATTAACTGTCCATAGCTTTTCGAATAGAAAACCAAGACATCTCAAATAGTTAAGTAAATGCTTTACTATTTTCCAAAAGATGCATATACTTAAAGACATGCTTAACAATTCAAAATCCCTAGATCGAATTTTTTACGCCCTCTCAGACCCTTCACGTCGCTCGATAATAGAGCGATTAGGCAAAAGGGATGCCTCGGTTAGCGAACTTGCCCAACCTCTAAAAATGAGCATGGCCGCTGTCGTTCAACACATTCAGATTCTAGAAGAAAGTGGCCTTATCATGACTCAGAAGCAAGGCCGAGTAAGAACCTGCCGAATAGAGCCCCGATCGCTGGAAATTATTGAAAACTGGCTTACTCAGCGCAGACGATTCTGGGAGAAAAATCTAGACGGCTTAGGAGACTTTTTAGAACGAACTCAAAAAGAAAGGAAATCCAAATCATGAAATTTTCTAAGATCGCACATGGTAGCTTCACCATAGAAAAAGTATATAAGGCTTCTGCAGAAGCTGTATTTTCTGCTTGGAGTGATCTTGAATCCAGAGCGCAATGGTTTGTCGGCCCCGGAGACTGGAAGCCGATCAGACGAGAAATGGATTTTCGCGTCGGCGGGAAAGAGGTTTTACACAGTCGCTTTGGCAGCGGTTATGAGCCTCTCTATGAAGCGCGCTTCCATCGAATAATACAAAATCAGCAAATTGCCTTTGTATACGATATGTATCTAAACGGAGAGCATCACTCTTTGTCCCTAGCATCTGTTGAAATTGAAAGCCTGGATACTGAAAAAACCCGGCTGATTTTTACAGAGCAAGTCGCATTTTTTGACGGTACGGCAGGACGCGAAGGTGCCAAAGATCGGGAGCACGGAACAACAGAGCTTCTTAACCTTTTAGCTGGCTTTTTGGCTGCAAGGAGCAACTAAGATGGACCGATTAAATTTTATGCCTTTTTTGATCGTTATAACTGCTTTAGTTACCGGTTGCACGACGCCTTCGACACTCATTCAAAATCGAGAAAATCGCATCAACAAAAGTGGGTATGCCCCAATCAACGGAATCAACATGTATTACGAGATTTACGGCTCTGGCGACGGTACTCCCCTTGTCTTACTCAATGGTGGTGGATCAACGATCAATGTTGCCTACGGAAGAATTTTGCCGATCCTGTCCAAGAATAGAACCGTCATCGCCCTGGAGGAGCAAGGACACGGACGAACAACAGATCGCAATCTACCATTTCGCTCCGAAACCTCAGCGGAGGACATCGCTGCCTTGCTGAAATATCTAAATATACCCTTGGCTGATGTTATGGGCTTTAGCAACGGTGCAGGGGTCGCAATGCAGATGGCAATCCGTCATCCAACTCAAGTACGCAGGCTTATCTTTGTTTCTTATATGACCAAAAAAAATGGAGCGCATCCATGGCTATGGGACATGATGAAAACTGCTAATCTATCGAATATGCCCCAAATCTTAAAAGATGAATTTTTGAAGGTAACCCCCGATTCACAAAAACTTAGAACGATGTGCGAAAAAGATATTGAAAGAATGCAAAACTTTGTGAACGTGCCAGACAAAGAGGTCAGGTCTATTCGCATTCCTACTCTCATCGTAATAGGTGACAAAGACGTCATTAAGCCAGAGCATGCGATCGAACTTAGCCAGACAATCCCGAACTCTAGGCTAATGATTTTGCCTGGTGGCCACGGTGAGTTTTTGGGAGAGCTTCTAACATGGAATAAAGCAAGCCATGCTTATGAATTTACTGCCGGCTTCATCGAGGAGTTTCTAGGCCAATAGTCCACACAAGACGCCGAACTCAACAGCCACGGCTGCTCGGCTTGCCAAAACCTTAGACCCTACAAATCTTATTTTTCTATATCTTCTTTGCATACCAAGCACGAATAAGAAACGATTGAAAAAACTGAACGACGCTATAAAACCCGTTATTTTCCAGCATATTTTCAACTTCTTTGGGGCTTTGAATGGAAAGGTGCTCTTCCATCATTTTTGGCAGCATCTTAATTTTTTCTTCAGGAGCTCCTGAAATCCTATTAAGTGACTTCCATTTTTCCATCAAATCAACGGAAATCTCAGAATCATTTTCATAGCTAAGTTCAGCATTTATAAAATAGCCCTCCGACTTCAAACGCTCAGAAATACCAGAAACAATGCCCAGTCTTTCAGATCCGTCATTTGAGGTGTGATGAAGAACAAGAAGACAGATTGCAGCATCAAAGTCTTTATCCCTTCCAAGATCACTAACGAACCCATTCACCAACATGCAGCGATCCAACAATCCTTCACCTTCAAGTCTTTCGCGGCACACTTTCAGCATGGACTCAGAAGGCTCTACGGCTACAAATGAAAATTCAGGGAAGGCTTTTGCTAAAGAGATAATTTCTGTACCCGTCCCGGATCCTACGCACAGAATTTTTGATTTAGGCGCAAGCTCGCCAAGTATTATTTTAATCAAGTAATGAAGGTTTTCATAAATAGGAAGAAAATGACGGTTGCTTTGGTCATAGGACTTAGCACGATCTCTTCCGAAGGAATCCAATTTCGAATGATTTTTCATCTCACCCCCTCATTGCAGATACTACCGTGATTTCAGCCGCTTTATAATTGCTAATATCTTATGTCTATTGATACCTTTTAGGTAATAATTTGTAGCCGCAGCAATCACGACTACCAGGGAACTACACCGCCATTGGTTAGAAATAGTCCTGTTGGACCGTCCGGGCCCTCAAGAGCGCATCGCACGGAAATAGCAGCGCCGTCCTCCACTTTTCCAGGAGCATTGGGGCC
>CAMLMF010000004.1 GCA_946480995.1 uncultured Bdellovibrio sp.
TCTGCCTGAACAATGAGGTTCTTCATGAAGCAATATCACGATTTATTAAATGACGTTTTAAAGAACGGCGTAAAAAAAGAAGACCGCACCGGGACCGGAACAATTTCCATGTTCGGTTACCAAATGCGCTACAACTTGCAAGAGGGCTTCCCGCTTTTAACCACTAAAAAATTGCACACACGTTCGATCTTTCACGAATTGTTGTGGTTTTTAAAAGGCGAAACTAACATCAAATATTTGCACGACAACAAAGTCACCATCTGGGACGAGTGGGCTGATGAAAACGGCAATCTAGGACCCGTGTATGGGAAGCAATGGCGTTCGTGGGAAACAGCTGACGGGCGCACGATTGATCAGATTTCAAACGTTGTCGATCAGATCAAAAAGAATCCGAACTCTCGCCGCATGCTGGTGGTCGCGTTCAATCCCGGCGATGTTGATAAAATGGCGTTGCCACCGTGCCATGCCTTCTTTCAATTTTACGTCGCTAACGGCAAATTATCTTGCCAACTTTATCAACGAAGTGCGGATATCTTTTTAGGCGTGCCATTTAATATTGCAAGCTATGCGTTGCTAACTCACATGATCGCGCAAGTGTGTGATCTGGATGTCGGCGACTTTGTGCACACCTTGGGTGATGCGCATTTGTACTTAAATCACTTGGAACAAGCGCAAACACAATTGGCCCGCGAATTCCGCCCATTGCCACAGCTGAAATTAAATCCGGCGAAAAAAGATCTTTTTGATTTTACTTATGAAGATATTGAAATCGTGGGCTATGATCCGCACCCTGCGATCAAGGCTCCGGTGGCAGTATGATTTTAACTCAGATCCTGGCGTGCTCCGAAAATAATGTTATTGGCGCGGCCGGCGGCTTGCCGTGGGATATCCCGGAAGATATGAAATTTTTCCGCGATACGACAAAGGGCCACATCATGATTATGGGACGCAAAACTTTTGCGTCTTTTAATGGCAAGGCTTTACCCAATCGCTATCACATCGTGATCACCCGGGATCCGGAGTCACAAAGTTTTGCTGCCAAAGAATCAAGCCCGGTTGTTTTTGTACGCTCCCTGGAAGAAGCGATTGCGCATGCGAAGCCCTTAACGGCGCGCTGGGGTGACGAGGTTTTCATTATTGGTGGTGGCGAAATTTACAAACAAAGCCTGCCTCTTGTCGATAAAATCTATCTGACCCGCATCCATCAGCAGTTTCAGGGCGATACTTTTTATCCTGAAATTGACGAAAAAGTATTCACCTTGGCCCAACGCCGAGACGTTGCAACTCCGGTCTCCTTTTCATTTTTGACATACTTGCGCAAATAGAGTTCAAACCCCGTCTCATTTTGAGATTTAATTTTTTTGGACTCTACGGATGGGATTTTTGCTCCGAGAATAAGATAAGACCCAGATTTTCGGAGCACCCCATGAGCGCAGCAAAACGCTTTCAAACAAAAGAAACAGCGCATATCGAAGTGTACGGACACATGGGTATTGTCGTAGCTAATTTGCGCAATCTTTCGCAAACCGGGGCCTTTCTAGAAGTTTCTATGGGCAGCTACGTTCCGAAAAAAGGCGATCTGCTAAATATGACCGTAAGTCTGCGCACCCCGCAACGCACCCACAATGTTGCGGCCGAAGTGGTCTGGAGCAAAGGTTTGGGGCTTGGCATTTGTTTCATCAATAAAGATGAAGTCCTTGAAAGAATGATGGCCAAAGGCAGCTCATTCTAATAAACTCTTCCCATCATGCAGGTCCACACACAGTTTGATCTTAGCTCTCTTAACACACTTCAATTGCGCTCTTCTGCAGAGCACTTTGTTGACTTATCATCCTCTGAAAACCTGCACGCTCTTCTTAACGACGCGACCCTTCGCAAGCTGCGTTGGAATATTCTAGGTGGCGGTAGCAACCTGGTTTTACCTGCCGTCGTGCAAGGACTGGTTTTAAAGATTTCGAATCAAGGAAAAGAACTTATCCAAGAAGATGCAAACTTTTGGTTCGTAAAAGTTCAGGCTGGGGAAAACTGGCACGAGTTCGTACAATGGACTTTGCAAAATGGCTACTGGGGCCTAGAGAACCTTTCGTTAATTCCTGGCACCGTGGGCGCCGCCCCGATTCAGAATATTGGCGCCTATGGAGTTGAGGTCAAAGACACCCTGTGGGAAGTGTCATGCGTTGATTTACAGTCCGGTGAAATAAAAACCTTTTCAAACAAAGAGTGCCAGTTCGCTTATCGCGATAGCTTCTTTAAAAATGACGGTGCGGGAAAATACTTAGTTTGGGATATCACCTTTCGCCTGCCGAAAAAAAATACCCTGCACTTAGAATACGGCGACATTAAGAAAGAAATCGACCGCAAGCAGGTCGCCGCAAGTCCACGCACGATTGCTGATGCTGTCATTCATATACGCCAAACAAAATTGCCCGATCCCAAAGTTATTGGTAATGCCGGAAGCTTTTTTAAGAATCCGATTGTCTCTGAACAACAACGCAATTCTTTGCTGCAACAATTTCCGAACTTGGTCAGCTTCCCTTATCAAGCCGGTGAATATAAATTAGCGGCCGGTTGGTTGATCGATCAAGCAGGCTGGAAAGGCAAGAAGCTTGGACCCGTGGGCATGTATGAAAAGCAAGCCCTGGTCTTAGTAAATCACGGCGGGGCCGCCGCAGATGACGTGTGGAAGTTAGCCGCCCAAGTCGTCAGTGATGTGAAAAATAAATTCGGTGTACAAATTGATCCGGAGCCCATTCGCTGGTAAAGCCCTTCCACGCTAGACCATGGTCTAGAGATGCTTAATTAGTCCCCACTAAAGATTGAACGTCCCCACTTGAGAGTGATCTGCTGTTTGGCAAGCACCCAAGGAGGGGTTCATGAACGTTACAAAAATATTTGCTACCACCGTAGCATTTGCAGCGATGACTTTACTGCCGATGCACCATGCCCACACTGTCGACACAACTCAGTACTGGATGAAAATTCGCGCGAAGGACAAGTTTGAACGCAGCGTGATCGCCGACTTAGGTATCTCGATTGAAACAACTCGTGAAGACTTCGTGGTCGGCTTAGGCAACCTTGAAGAAAAAAACAAAATCGAAAAATTAGGCCTGCTTGAAGTCAGCTTTCCGATGACCCAAGAAATGGACTTCCCGAAAGAAGACTCTGCCTTTCATAACTATGCGGAGATGACAGAAAAGCTGCGCAATCTTACAACTCAATACGCACAAATCGCGCAAATGAGCTCCATTGGCAAAACATTAGAAGGCCGTGATATTTGGGCTGTGCGAATCTCTGGTGATCTGGCCCACGCCGACAACTTACCGGCAACGATCTTTATGGGCGGTCATCACGCCCGCGAACATTTGTCGATCGAATTGCCAATTTATTACATCGAGTATTTGCTAACAGAATATCAAAAAGGCAATCCGCGCGTGCAGCGCTTGGTTAATTCCCGCGACATTCACTTCGTTCCAATGGTGAATCCTGATGGCGCAGAATATGACATCGCTTCGGGCAGCTACAAGTCTTGGAGAAAAAACCGCGCACGCAACAGCGGCGGAACTTATGGTGTGGATTTAAATCGTAACTATGCTTACGGTTGGGGTGGTGGTGGCGCCAGCACAAGTCCAAACAGCGAAACATTCCGCGGACCCAACGCTTTCAGTGAGCCAGAAACTCAAGCCATTAAAAAGTACGTTGAAAGTCATGAAAACATCACAGTCCTTTTGTCTTTCCACACCTACTCGCAGCTGATTCTTTATCCTTGGGGTCACGTCTATGACAGCATCGCCAATGCCCGTGACAAACAAGTCCACGAAGTGATGGCAAAAAAAATGTCTGAATGGAATGGCTATACACCCCAACAGTCTTCCGAATTGTACATTGCTAGCGGTGACACGACGGATTGGTCTTATGGAGAACATAAAATCGTCTCTTTTACTTTTGAACTAGATCCCGGCAACAGCGGCTGGGGCTCTGGCGGATTTTATCCAGGTGCGAAAGTAATCCCCGAGGTGCAACAGAAGAATCTTGAGCCGGTTTTGTATTTGATCGAACACTCTGACAATCCTTACAGAGTCATCGACAACGGCAATGGCCCGATTTTTAAACCCTAGGCCTAGAGCCGGTTTCGAAAGATCTTGATCTTCGCTCCCAAGCAGAGCACAAGCATGCTATAGTTCTCTTGGGAGTTAAATATGAAAGACAAACCGACCGACAATTGCCCGATTTGCTCCACTCAGGAAGAAAAAATCACCGGGCAAATTATACCCCTCATCCAAAAAAAACACTTCGCCAAAAATTCGCAGATCTTTGAGCAAGATGGTGCATCGACAGGACTTTATCTTATTCAAAAAGGTTCAGTTAAAATTTCCAAAATGTCTCCCGCGGGCAAAGAAATGCTGATTGAAATTTTAGGTCCCGGAAAGACTTTTGGTGAAGCTGGTATCCTCGGTCAAAACAAAAATACTGACAGCGCCACAACTTGCGATGACTCAGACATTTTTTATCTTCCCAAAGCAGAGTTTCAGCAAGTTTTGGCAAAACACCCCGAGCTGTATCAATCCGTCGTGCAATCGTTGATTCGCTGGATGGACAAACTTCATTTAGTAATAGAAAACATCAGCCTGGCATCAGCCAAAGACCGCGTGTGGTCGTATCTGTGTCGCTTGCAAAGCGAACAAAATCGTCCCCTACTGCACTTAACCGGGAAAAAGCATGAAGTGGCTTTAATGCTTGGCTTGCGTCCTGAAACATTTTCGCGCACTTTAGCAGAGCTTGAATCCGAGGGACTTATAAAGATGAATCACAAGCAAATTCAAATGCTCGCAAGTCCTAAGTAATAACTTACTGCATCCGTTTGTGACCTGGATCAGGTTTTCACACAATATCTAGTGCCCGCAAAGGCACTTTCGCTATCGTAATAGTCATCAAGGGATGATGACTATGAACATTTACAACTACGATATTGTCTTTCAAGAAGTTCCCGATCATATCTCCTTAGCCTTTTATGTCTGCGGCTGCCCGCTGAAATGTCCGGGATGTCACTCCCCCGAACTGTGGACTGAAAAAAGTGGCTTCAATTTGTCCACCTCCCTGTTCTATTCGCTGCTAGATCGTTACCAGGCCAACATCGACTGCGTTTTATTTCTGGGGGGCGAATGGCATGCCGACGAGCTTGTGCAATTTTTAAAAGCAGCGCAAAGCCGAAATCTAAAAACCGCCCTTTATACGGGCCTCGACCAGGTGTCGACAAAAATTCGAGACCATTTAACGTTCCTTAAAACCGGCCCGTGGAAAAGCGAACTGGGGGGACTTTCCTCACCCCAGACCAATCAAATTTTTACGGATCTCACCACGAACACAAACCTGAACCATCTTTTTCGATCTTAATTCCCACAACAAGGAGCACCCATGATTCAACTAAGTCCCGAGCAAATTAAAAACAAAATAGATTTTATCAATCAATATCTGAAGGCCGCCAATGCCGCCGAAGGATCCAAGCTAGATGCCAATGCGAACGTGACCCATAAAAACATTGCAACACTTGAGGCTGAGATCAATAAAGACATCAATATCCAAATCAATCGCGCCTTGGTGTCGCAAAAAATTTCAGCTCTTTTCGGGGCTGATCTTGCCAAAGAATATATTCGCCAAATCGAAGAACATGAAATTTACGTCCATGACGAAACGTCACTGAAACCCTATTGCGCTTCGATTTCGATGTACCCTTTGCTGCTTGAAGGCCTGAAAGGACTGGGTGGAGAATCCAAGGCCCCACAACACTTAGAAAGCTTCTGTGGCTGTTTCGTTAATTTAGTATTTGCGATTTCCGCCCAATTTGCCGGAGCCGTTGCCACCGTGGAATGGATCATGTACTTCGACCACTTTGCACGCAAAGACTATGGCCAAGACTATTTAAAAACTCATACAAAAATAATTGAAAATCACATGCAGCACGTGGTGTATGCGCTGAACCAACCTGCCGCCGCCCGTGGTTACCAGTCGGTGTTTTGGAATATTTCAGTCTATGACGAATACTATTTTAAGTCTTTGTTTGCGGATTTTGTTTTCCCCAATGGCGACGTGCCACAGTGGGAAAGTGTGGCGGCCTTACAAAGCCATTTTATGCATTGGTTTAATGAAGAGCGCAAAAAAGCCATTCTTACATTTCCGGTTGTTACTGCGGCGATGTTAATCGAGAATGACGAACCGAAAGATCATTCCTTTGCAACCATGTGTGCTCGCGAATTAAATCAAGGAAACAGCTTCTTTATGTACATGAGCGAATCCGCGGACAGCCTGGCCAGCTGCTGTCGTTTGCGCAATGAAATTTCTGACAAGACCTTCAGCTATTCACTCGGTGCGGGCGGCGTTGCGACGGGTTCTATCAATGTTATTACTATCAACATGAATCGTCTGGTGCAGAAAAATTTAGATCTAAAGGAAACCGTCAACAAAGTGCAAAAATACCAGGTCGCTTATCGCATCTTAATGGAAGAGTACTTTCAAGCAGGAATGCTCAGCGCGTACAGCTCTGGCTTTATCACTTTAAGTAAACAGTTCCTAACGATTGGTATCAATGGCATGGCTGAGGCTGCTGAATTTAAAGGGCATAAAGTTCAGAATGCAGCCCCTTACAAAAACTTCGTACGCGAACAGCTGCAAGTCATCTATGAAGAAAATCGCAAGGCGCGAACAGAATTTGGTTATATGTTTAATACGGAATTTGTTCCTGCAGAAAACCTCGGCGTTAAGAATGCCCGCTGGGATCGCAAGGACGGACTCGTGGTTCCTCGCGATTGTTATAATTCCTATTTTTATGTTGTCGAAGATACCACCATCAACGCCTTAGACAAAATGGACCTGCATGGCAAAGAAATGATGCAATATCTGGATGGCGGATCCGCATTGCATTTAAATCTGGAAGAAAAACTGAGCGAAAAAGGTTTTTATAAACTTATCTCGGCAGCAGCACGATCCGGTTGTAACTATTGGTGTGTGAACGTCAAAATCACAATTTGCAATGAGTGTGACCATATCGACAAACGCACTTTAGATCTTTGTCCAAAATGTCGCAGCTTCAATGTGGATCATGCCACCCGAGTCATTGGTTATCTAAAAAGGGTCTCCGCCTTTAGTGAGGCCCGACAAAAAGAAGCAGCTCGTAGATTTTATCATCAAATGCTTCCGGCGCGACGCTTGGATGAGCCGGCTCAGATGATAACGGTCATGACATAAAAACACTTGCTTCAAAGGGGGCGGTAGAGATTTCTCATCGCCCTTTCAATGCTGAGACTAAAATAAATCCAATTTGAGTATTTCAGAAAGAATCTTTATTCGTTAAAAAAAACGGAGAGATTATGAAATACATCTTAGCTTTAGGATTTTTACTTTTTTCTTATAACACTCTTGCTCTCGATACGAGCGAAGAATATCCCCAAGGTCACGTAAACTTTGAAGCCTATTCAATTCACGAAAAATCAGGCAGTACTTTTTTTGCACTTTCAGGCTATGGACACTCGCGCTGGCTGAATCCGTCGATATCTATTCAGCAGACTCCGGCCGCGTCTGAAGAAGAGTCATCTATGGACTATTGCCTTGGTAACTTTTCGCATGTCTATGCTGGCCAATTTGATGTTGATTTTATGATTCATGCAACCACGGCGGGGCAAGAAACCACGACCCGTCTAACCACGGAAGTCACGCATCCATTTGTCTTACTGACGCCCTATATTCGCGCAGCTACCGAAATATTGAATGGAGAGCACACGGAAAGTGCAGCCCTGGGCCTTAGCTGGTTCGCGCAATCGTCACTGGAGGCTTTGATAGAATACTCCGAAGAGTTCGCAGATGAGCGCACTGCTTACGCGGCAGTAGGCCTCAACTACAAATCCACTGAAAATATGGAAATTGTCAGTGAGGTGGGTCACCAATACTCAAATGGCGACACGCTAACAAGTCTTGGTATTATCTGGACTCAATGAGAAGGCGGTCCCTTAATTTTTATCATTTTGGGGATAAATAAATATCCCCAAACCAACAAACCTAAAATCCACGTGTACGCCGCGTACAACAAGTGCGATTGATAAATATGCGGAGCAAAGCCCGCCGACAAGCGTGTCAGTCCCGCAAGCGCCAACAAACCAGCCCCGATAAATAGTACTTTTGATTTTTTTTCTATTTCCATATCATGCTTACCATGGGAAAGGCTGACTCGGGTCGCAATCATTAAGGTCATCAGACCTAATCCAGAAACAAGAATCACGTGAAGGATATGAACCCTTTGATCAGGAAATAACACCAAAGCCCACTGCCCTAGAAGTAAAAACCACGCGGAAGCCCACAGCCAATAACTTTGAAAAGCTTTTCTTTGGGGCCATTTGTGAAGTTTCCAGAAGTAAACGGCGATGAATGTAACAACCATGGCACGAAGTAAATACGCTATAACTTTATTTGAACCCACTTCTAACACAAAGCTTAGTAAGAATAAAACAGCAAGACTCGTGAACAACTGCAAGCGGGGTTTTGCTTTCGCAGACTCTGTTGGCAACGGCGCCCAACCAAGCAGGGCTGGAATCAAGCGACTGCCGACCCCTAACACCAAACAAAGAACATAGGCTTGCAAAAAGAATAAGCGCCCCAACGTGTAGAGGTCCTGGGGGACGTTGATGAACTCGGCAAGCAACAAAAGAACACTGCCCGCAAAACCCGCGGCGACACCAAAACCCACAAATAAAAATGAATCGGGAGGATTACTTTTTCGATTCAAAAATCTTCGCATCATAAAGGCTATCAGAAAAACAAACAGGGCAATGACCATCCCGTAAAACCACCCTTTACTCTGCGGGACGAGGCTTAAAAACAAACCGGCGAGCAAAGTGAACGCCATTTTTTGTTCACCCTCGGTTGGACCAAAGCTTTCAGTAAAACGTGGAGCCGCTGTCATTAAAAATCCACACACAAAACAAAGAAAAAAACCACCCATCATAATTTCAGGATGATGCAACCCCGGGTAGGTCACCAGATTCCACGGGAATAAAATCCACAGGAGGACTCCCCAAAGACCCAACAGCCAGCCTGCGGGAAAGAAGTATCGATATGCATCCATCTGTGTCGTTGCCATAATAAAACCCCAGCTAAATCTAAGACATAGGTTTATGTTACCGAGCATATCCGGACCTGTCTTTGATTCAAATCAAGAAAATGCACTCTATCAAACCCCCGGGTGTATTTTATCCCGTTTTATTGCAATCCTTCGCCCAAAACCTTAGAAGCTCCCTATGACACCAGAACTATTAATGCCCGCCGGATCTTTAGAAAAATTAAAATATGCCTTTGAATATGGCGCCGATGCCGTTTATGTCGGCATTCCCCTATTTAGTCTTCGCGCTCGCGAAAATGAAATGGATTTTAACGATCTCAAAGAGGGCATTGCCCTGGCTCGGGCCAAGAATAAAAAAATCTATGTCACAGCGAATATTTTCGCACGGAATCTAAAATTAAAATCATTCAAAGAAAATTTTAAAAAGTGGATCGACCTGAAACCTAACGCATTTATCATGAGTGACCCTGGGTTAATGATGATCGCCAAAGAAGTCGATCCCACTGTGAACATTCACCTTAGCGTCCAAGCCAACTGCATGAACTGGCAAAGTGTAAAGTTTTGGCAACAACAAGGTGTCACACGGGTCATTTTAAGTCGCGAACTGCGCTTAGAAGAAATCAAAGAAATACGCGACCGTGTACCCGACATCGAGCTTGAAGCTTTCGTGCACGGATCCATCTGTATCGCCTATTCAGGCCGCTGTCTGCTGTCACACTATATGAGCTACCGCGACGCCAACCAAGGTGTTTGTGATAATAGCTGCCGCTATGGTTACAATATTCATAAAGCGGAAGTCGAAAAAGATCAGGAGTTCTATCTAGAAGACCTGCGCAACAAAGGTGAGTTCTATCAAATCGACGAAGACGAAAACGGCACTTACATCATGAATGCGAAAGACCTTTGCGTTATTGAACACCTGCAAGAGCTTCGCGATGCCGGTATTTGTTCATTCAAAGTCGAAGGTCGCACGAAATCTCTATATTACGCCTCTTTAGTTTCAAAAATTTATCGCCAAGCCATTGACGACATGATGCTGGGTAAAAAATTTGATGTTTCCTTACTGAACGAGCTGAATAAAATTCCGAATCGCGGTTATCACAAAGGCTTTGTCGCTGGAAAGCTAAGTCACGAATCGCAAGAGTATCGCCATTCAACATCGCGCAACTACACCCAACGTTTTGCCGGCGTGGTTTTAGGCAATTCCCATAAAAATGGCTATGTAAAAATCGAAGCTCGCCATCGTCTGCGTCCGGGGGAAGAGTTAGAAATCATATCGCCGACCGGCACACTTAAAACTGTGGTGGGAAATATTTTAAACGACCAAGGTGAATCCGTACCCCAAGCTGGTGGCGGAGGCCTGACATTTCATCTGCAAATGCCCCAGCAAGTTCCTGCGTATTCCCTTGTTAGTCTTATCGAAAAGGGTGGCTTTTAGCCACCCGCCAGAATCAAACCGAACGCACTCGCACCACAAATAACCATCGAGCCTCCGACGATACCAAATGCGGCGACGGTAACTAAAATCAAGCCAAGAATATTGCTAATGATAACACCTTTTAGGACTTCCATTTTCACCTCTTTAGGTCTCTGCATCCTAATCTTTATGCAGAACTTAAAGACATGATTGAAATCAATAAATAGCCGTCCCTATAATAAATTGCGCCCTTTCGTGACGGGGATCATATGTACAGCTATGTACTCTGCGCCTCACCGGCATCTGATCTTTTTTCTTTTCCGTCAACCAAGGTGGACAGTAAAGTTGCTAACTGATTAATATTGCTGGTTTGCGCATTCATCTGATCAGAAAAAGCCGAAACTTCTTCCGCCGCCGAAGCATTCTGTTGCGTCGAAGAATCCAATTCATTTACGGCTTGGCTGATTTGATTAATACCTTTTGATTGCTCTTCACTGGCCATAGATATTTCCAAATTAATAGTCGAAATTTGCGAAATCGTATCCACGATCTTGCCTAAAAACTCTTCGCTCGAAGACGCTTTACGGGCTCCATCTTCGACCTTGTCACTGCTGTCTTTAATCAAGACGGCGATATCCTTCGCAGCTGCAGAGCTCTTTTGCGCTAAGGTCCTGACGGCATCAGCAACAACGGCGAAACCTTTTCCTTGTTCCCCAGCGCGGGCCGCCTCCACCGCAGCATTTAGCGCCAAAAGATTCGTTTGAAATGAAATGTCTTCGATAACGTTAATGATCTCTTCAATTTTGCTAGAGCTTTGTGAGATCCCAGACATCGCCTGCATCAGTTGCTGCATTTCGATTTTGCTTTTTTCGGCGACTTCTCGTCCCTGTGCCGAAAGATCTGCAGCGAGCTTCGCTTTATCGGCATTCACTTTCACTGTGCTGCTAAGCTCTTCCATCGAGGCAACCACCTCTTCAAGGGAACTTGCGGATTCGACCGAACCTGTCGCAACCATGTGGCTTGCCGACGTCAGCTGTTTGCTGCCTAGTAAAATTGATTCCGAAGCACTAAAAAGACTGCCTACAGCTTGGCGCAACGAAGAATCAAGATTCTTAATCATGATTGTACCAAGAACGGCAATCAAAATTGTAACCACTATCAAACACAACAACGAAATGTAAAATAGCTTGGTCGTTTTTCCATGTAAAACTTGAATGATGCCTTCAACATGATCGATTTCGAAATTAATGATCTCGCCTAAACTATTTAAAGCTTTGGTGATGTCTTCATAAAAGCGTGTTGGATCTTCGTTAAAGTTCCCTTCGCTTCCTTTGCTGACAATCTTGTTATAGGTCTCTTGCACCCGCAGCCACTCTGCCGACTTTTGAAACTCTGCCAGTTTTCCTTTGGCTTCCGCGGATACAACCAAAGCAGGTGAGCCCAGATTTAAAACCACGCCCGTGCGTAAACTCTCTAGTCCAGACACTTGCAGGTTCGAAAGGGGCTTATCCAATGCTATGACATTCAGAATATTCGCACGCAGTCGACCGCCCTGCTCTTTACCCAGCTCTAACATCACCAGGCCCAAAAAACTCATCTCCACCCCTTCAAAGGCCTGATCCGACGCTACGACAACGTCTATATCAATAATTTTAGCGATGATGCGCGTGATTTCTTTGGTAGCCTCCGCGGGAGTCAAACTTTTATTTTTAACATTTGCGCGAAAAGCTTCTATATCAGCTCGGGATTGCGTAAAAATTTGCTCCGCCTTAACATCCACTTGAATTTTTTTATACTGCTCTAAAGACGCCGCCCATTTTTCGTCGACAACCTTATGATGTTGTTCTAGCTGTGCAAGATCCAGTTTGCCACTCAAAAAAAGAGCTGTCTTCGCCCTTTCAAGCTGTGCATTGTGAATAAGCTCAGAATTGGTTTTGAGAAGTCTGCCGTTTTCAACAATTTCACTAGAATGTGCTAAAATTGTCCAATTCGAATTCAGATAGAATGCTCCGAAAATAAAAGCAACAAGCGCAGGTAAAACGATCAGACCAACAATTTTCCACTTTAAACTCATGACCACTCCGATAAGTTTGTTAAATCCACTGGGACCACTATTTTAATAAGCTTGCGAATAACGCGGTTAAAGCTCTGGGTAATTTACGCGGGCTCGAAAGAATTTGGACATTCGCGGCACCAAACATTTGCGGTAAATAAAATTTCGCGTCTTCTTCCACCGCAAGACATTTGATGTGCACGCTGTCCCGGCGCGCTTCGCGCAAGACTTGTTTAATATCTTCCATTCCGTAGCGTCCCTCGTAGTGATCATAGTCCGACGCCTTGCCATCGCTAATCAAGAATATAAATTTGTGTCTAGATGACGAATTTCGCAAAGTATGCAGAGCATGCCGCAAGGCTGGACCTATGCGCGTGTACCCCACAGGTTCTAAGGCACTTAACTTTTTTTTTAGCACGGTCCACGAATCAGAGAAATCCTTCAGGACATCATAAACACATTGATGGCGAGTGTTGCTGTGAAAGGCCGCCACAGCAATGGTTTCAGGGTCTTGCGAAAAAGCGTCCCCCACCAGCCTAACACTGTCCTTGATGACATCTAAAATTCTGTGGTTCGCAACCCAAGAATCCGTCGACAGACTGTTGTCTAAAAGAAGCAAGCATTGCCAATCTTTTTTTTGTTTTTTATTACGAAAATATAATCGATCATCGGACGAATGGCCGCCTTTGATATCGGCAAAACGATTCACCACGGCGTCTATATCAAGCTCTACTCCGTCCCGTTGCCGCTTCTGCCATAAGGGTTTGTGGCGAATTTGATCAAATATTTTAAGAATTTCTTTACGCTCTTTATAATAGCTTTGATCTAAAACATAAAGTGGTCCTGCCGGAGGACGGCGAACTTCCAGACGACACCAGTCGGACCGATAAGACTTCCTTTTAAAATCCCATTCGGGATAAAAGAACACTTCACCGAAAGTTTCATCTGGTTCCTTGTCCGGAAGAAGATCTGGGGCAACACCATTAAGCCGAATGTCGGCCTTATAAATAGATAATGTTCTTTCTCGACTGCGCGTTACTTCATTAATTTTCAAGTCTTCAAGGGCTTCACTGTGTTCCTGCAAGTTGTCGTCGCCGTCTTCAGTGCGCATCCCTCCTTGGTATTCTTCTAAGGTTTCAACCTTTTCAAAGGCATGCAAAACAGGATTATTTTCATCTTTGGCTTTTTGCAGATTTACAGCGATAACGTCTTCGCGCGTTTTGCCTTGGACTTCTGTACCGCTTGGCAGTGCCTCAGGCCCCACTTGATCTTGCGTCTCTTGTAAAACCGAGCCGTCAATGCCCGCGGGCATCAGTAAACCCCACAGGATAAAGGCTTCATCCGCCAACTCAGGTCCTGCTGGTAACGACGCAAAATATTCCTTATAAACTACTTTTGCGAATTTCCAAAACGTAAAGGTGCTCTTATGATTCTGACATAGAAGATGCTTCCACGGATTTTGCGCATAGTTTTGTGACAATACTGCATAAATCCAGTCGGCCAAAATTCCATTCTGGGTGTTTCTCTCTGGAGCCGACAATGAACTCAGTTCTTTTTGTGTCTGCTTTCTCAACATTTCCAGAACCTGCAGGGAGCCCGGAAACTCAAGCTCAATAAATTGATAAATCTGATAAATAGCTAAACACGTGTAAACCTTCTTTTCGATGCTTGAAAGGTTTTCTGGTGGCAAACAAAATCCCAACTGCTTCGCGGAACAATAAAATAGTGTTCTTTGAATATACAAAAGCTCATTAAGTTCTTTGCAGGCAAAAGGGCACAACGAACGTGGAAAATAAAAGTGAACCCCTGAAAATCCACCCATACGCTCGGCTTCCAAAATCTGAATGGGCTCACGACACAAGGACTTTGAAATAATATGCAGCCGTCCTTCGAGGTCTGATAGGTTCGCACGCTGCTCATAATGCGCCGGAGGCGGCGCCGCAGTCAGTTTTTTAAAAAGGCGATGACCAAAAGCAAAAAACTTTTCGTCAAAACCCATTTCAGAAAATCATGGCTGCCACGTCTCGCAACGCCGTCATGATGTCTCCTTCATCGGTTAAAGGCTGAATGATCGCCACGTCACAGGCTCTGCGTGGATTTAAACCGTCACGAATGACCTTGCCTGCATCCACCAAAAGACGCGTGGAAGCCGTTTCCGCAAGGCCCAGCTCTTTCAGATTGCGGATCTTTTCGGCAAAGCGCACTAGCTTTTTTGCGATGTCTAAAGTGCATCCGGACTCTGTCGCGACGATCTCTGTTTCGAGGTCTGCTTTGGGATAATCAAAATGCACGGCCACGAAACGTTGCCGCGTAGAAGGTTTAAGCTCTTTTAAGCCGCGCTGATAGCCTGGATTAAAACTTACGATAAGCATAAATTCAGGCGGCGCTTTGATTTCGTCACTTAATTTGTCGATAGTCAAAGAGCGACGGTGATCAGTCAAGGGATGCAGAACCACGACGACATCTTCGCGGGCCTCTGAAATTTCATCTAAGTATAAAATGGCTCCTTCACGAATCGCCTTGGTCACGGGGCCATCCTGCCAAACGGTATTGCCTCCTTGCACAATGTATCGACCGATCAGATCGACCGCCGACGTGTCTTCATTACAAGCCACCGAAATCAAGGGCCGACCAAGACTTGTCGCCATGGCTTCGACGAAGCGCGATTTGCCGCAGCCGGTGGGTCCCTTGAGCATCAGTGGCAGACGATTACGATAAGCAAGTTGAAAAATATGTTCTTCGTCGTCGATCGGTTTATAGAAAGGAATTTTAACTGTTGGAGCCAGCATTTTCGACCTTTCCTTTCGGCAATCCATATTTGATAAAGATCCAGATAAAGGCGAAGATCCCAGCACTAAATAAGGCCGCAGCCATTACCAATCCTAAAAAGTGCACTTCAATTTCTTTTTGCACCAAAAGAAAGTCCATGCCCATTTTTCTTTCCAAATAGACCTGCGCCACCCCGGCAATCCCGAAGGCCACCGTCATTGCAGTCATGCCAATATTTGAAGTCCAAAATGCAAATGTGCTCCATCCGCTGTCGTAAAGTTTGCGCCCCGTTAAGTTCGGCATCGCATAAGCGATGATCGCAAAAATAAGCATCGCATAGGCACCCCAGAAGGCCAGATGGCCATGCATCGCAGTTACTAATGTTCCATGCGTATAAACATTCACTTGCGGCAAAGTGTGCGCAAACCCTAAAAACCCGGCCCCTACGAACGACATGATCGAACAGCCGATAGTCCACGTCAAAGCCAGACGATTCGGATGTTGTCGCCCACCCTTTTTGGCCATCGAGATGGCATAAATCGCCATACCTAAAAATGCCACAGGTTCAAGCGCACTGAATAGACCACCAATCATCAGCCAATACTTGGGCGTACCAATAAAATAATAGTGATGTCCTGTACCTAGGATTCCCGACAAGAAAGTAAAGCCGACAATGACGTACAACCATTTTTCGATGATCTCGCGATCCACACCGGTGAGTTTGATTAAAAGGAAACTAAGAATGGCGCCCATGATAAGTTCCCACACACCTTCAACCCAAAGATGTACAACCCACCATCTCCAGTAAGAATCCATCGTCTGATTCACAGTCGGAATCATGCCGGGCAAGTAAAGCAATGCCGCACTTAACAGACCAAAAAATAAAACCATATTGGTCGTGCTGTAACGGCGTCCCTTCCAAATCGTTCCCCCGATCAAGAAAATAAATAACAAAACATCGACAACCACTAAATAATCCAAAGGCCGCGGGATTTCTAAAAATTTTCGCCCCTCCCACCAGTTAAAATGAAAACCAATCACGGCGGTGACACCGACGGCAACAAACGCACCCAGCTGTACATAGGCCAGCTTAGGAAAAATAAGTTCTCGCCCGGATTCTTCAGGAGTGATGTAATAAGCCGCCCCCATAAATCCCGATAGCAACCACATCACCAGTAAGTTTGTGTGGGTCGCGCGTGCCGCATGAAAGGGAATATAGTCGTGCAAATTGTCGAACCCCATGTGCGCAAAACCCATAATAAATCCGTAAACAATCTGCAAGGACAACAAGAGCATACAGACAGCGAAAAAATAATAAGCGATTTTCTGTGTTTTGAATTTCATATTAAGTCCTTATTTCAACTGAGAAAGAAATTTTGCAAGATCTTGGATTTGCTCTTCCGTTAAAGGCAATTTGGGCATTTTTGAATCGGCTTTGACGGCGATCGGATCTTTCAACCAAGACACGAAATAATTTTCGGCGAAACGATTGCCCACCCCATCCAACGCAGGTCCGACCGCACCACCGCTGCCTTTAAGGCTGTGACAGGCTACGCAGACTTGATCATAAATCGCAGGTCGCAGTAATACCGTCGCGGACGTCGGCTCTGGATTTGTCGGAGCCAAGTCAGGCTTTGCCGGAAATCCATTAAGGTCGACCTCGCCAATCCATTTTAAAAAGGCCACGAGGGCGTCGATTTCTTGTTCGGTAAAATTATACTTTTGCATTTTTCGTTGACCCGGAAACATCGCTTGCGGATCTTTAAGCATCGCACGGATAAAAGGCTCTCCACGGCGGGTGTAAACTTTTGTCAATTCGGGCGCATAATAGGCGCCTTCACCCATAATAGTGTGACAACCCATGCAATTATTGTGATCCCACAGATCCTTACCGTGAATGACTTCGGGGGTTATATTTTCGGACCGTGTCTGCTGGGGAACTCGTTGAATGGTATCGATGGTTAAAACCACAAAGCATCCAGAACACAGCACGGTACCGATCAAAAAGAATTTTTTGGCGGCAGACTTCGACAACATGATTGCTCCTTTTAAGATCAAGGACATCGTAATTGAAGAAGTCTTATTTAAAATTGATTCAGATCAATAAGTCGGAAATATTTCGGAGCTCTTCGGTATTGATATATTCCGTAGCAATCTGCTCTTAAGGGATTCAACAAACAAAGATAAAAAGTCATTCTTCATTTCCACTGAACGAAAGAATGGATTCATAATACACAGACGTATCAGGACCAAGCCTTCGGCATCACACACACCTTGCCACGACTGCACAAAGCTGTCTAAGTACTGCGGATAATTTTTTCGATACAGACTGGTCTTTGAAACAAAGAAGTCAGCATCAGTGCCGCCACAAAAGGATGCGTAAAGATCTAGAGTCCTTTTATTGACCTTGTGCATGGAATCCCCTGGACCGGCCAAACAAAACCCCAAAAGATTGGCATCGCCAAAGGGGGCAATACGCACTTCAGGGATTTCCGCCGACAGACGCTGTTCCAGTTCTTTACGCAAGCGAATGGTGCGCGCAATAATTCGTCCGTACCCCTTTTGCCCTAACCCGACACAACGTGCAGTCATCCATGTCGCCACCGCCCCAGTTGCCGAACGTGAACCTTCCAAAGTAAAAAGCCCTTTGTCATATCCCTGAGAAAAATTAACGTACGGTCCACCAAAGGAGCGTTGATAATAGTCACGGCTTGCGGCCGCAATAAAGGCGCCGCAAGCGTAAGGTACATAACCTAATTTATGCGGATCAATGGTCACCGATGTCGCCTGTTTCACTGCTTGCACGGCCGCTAAGCTGGAGGACGAAAGAACATCGCACACTTCGCGATCTTGCCCCTGCAAAGAACATAAAAAACCACCATAGGCCGCATCGACATGGTGCCACAAATGCCAACCGTATTTTTTTTCCAGCTCCGCAACTAACTTGGCGACCTCGTCAATCGGATCCACCATGCCTAGTTCCGTCGTACCCAAGACCGATACAATCATAGCAATAGGACGATCCTGTTCATGGGCCAGCATAATCTTATTCCTTAAATCCGCCACATCTAAATGCCCACGGGAATTCAGTTGCACGGACCAAAAGGCTTCTGCTCCCAAACCAAAAACATGGGCCGCTTTCACCCAAGAATAATGTTTGTGCTGAGGAACCAGCAAAATAGGTCCCAAAAAACTTCGTCCGATTTTTTTACAGATTGAATGACTTGCAGCAAAGGGATTAATTGCGGTCGGATTTAAATACGCCGAACGCTCTTTTAAATCTGCCGAAAAAGTTGCGTATTTGTCCCAGCCCATTAAAGCACTGGCAAAAGCCGAAGGTGACCCACCTTCAAGTCCCGCCGCCATCCAATCATAACAACGTGCCAAGGCTCGATAAACGGCCTCAAAATTCGCAACAGTCCCTCCAGAGGTGAAATGCCCTACACCATTTTCTAAACCCATCATTGTGCTTAGGGCAGCAATAGCCTCCTCTTCGACTTGCGTCCCGACCAGCGATGACTCCGCTGAAATATTGTTGGGATTGTGAAGCAAGGTCAGCACATGTCCAAATAAAGCCGGTAAGGACACTTCGGAAAACATATGACCAATATAGCGTGGCGAAAATTTTGGGATTTCTTTTTCAAAACGTGTCGACAGCTCTTGCAAAACTGCTTCGGTATTTTGGCGGCGCAAAATATATTCAGGTTGCTGCATGTCTTCGTCAGAGATCGCTGTGCCATCTTCGGGACGAAAATTCTGACGCCACTGAAACCACGCTTTTAGCAAAGTTTCAACTTGCTCTAAGACCCACTTCTGATTTTCCGCTTGAGGTCCTAAAAACAAACCTTTCAAAGCCACTTCTTCTTTGTTACACGTATTCATCTCGCGCCTTACCTTTTAAGCAGAGAGTGCCTGAAGGACTGAAGACAAAGAATCCAACCCCCCGTTGGATTTATGAAATGACCGGAAAATTGATCCAAATCATAGTGAGCCCGAGTCTTAAGTGAGAGCCTTACAACTGAGGGCCCTATGACAGATATATTAAATCGCTTAAAAAATTTGGATTGCTTTAAATCTATGTCCGAAAGAGATCTAAAAGAGATCTCTTCGCAGTTCGAAGTCGTTTATGTAAAACAAAGGGAAATTCTTTTTAAAGAAGACACACCAATTAAAGATTTATATATAGTTCTGTATGGCTCTTTTAAAATTCAAAAGAAAGTCTTTCGTTCGACCCCGGTTATTTTAAATTTTATGGGACGTGGCGAATTTCTTGGAATTGCCATGGCCGGAATTAGTATCCCTAAATATCCAGCTTCCGCCGTAGCGAATGAAGATGGCGCTTTGTTGCGCTTTGATCGCAACTTTTTTCTGAATACTTTGATGAAAATAGAAGGCGTCAAAGCCACCGTCACCCACCAAATGAGTGAGCGTTTTCTTGAATTTCAAAACGACCGCTGTATGGAAAAAGCCCGCATCCCGCAAAAGATTGCCGACTTTTTGCTGCGCATGTGTCGTCGGCAGCCAAACAACAATGGACAAATTCAGATTCCTATCACGCGCAAAGACATCGCCCAACGCGTCGGCACACACACGGAAACTGTGATTCGCGTCTTAAGTCACTGGACTAAGAACGGTTGGATTCGCACCGAAGACAAACATATCGAATTATTAGCGGTTCACGAAATTGAAAAGACCTGTGAACGGCCTGGGTCTTCTTTAGAAGCCGATACAAATTAACAGGTAAAATAAAAAAAGGGCTTACGCCCCTTTTTTATTCACCACCACAAAATCCGCAGCAGCCCTCTTTTTTCTTTTTGGTGATTTTTAATTGCCATTGAATCGGGCCTTTTTCCAAATAATCGTATTCAAATTGATCCTGCTTCAAGTTCGCAAATTGCCTTAACAACGGCACCGGATCATGAGTATTTACGATCACTAAGCTTTCGCCCCCTTCAAGGTTGTCAAAACTTTGAAAGATGTAAGCGTGTCTTTCGGGGGCCGGAATTTTTTGGGCCTCAATTATAAAATCAGCCATAAGGTCTCCTTTTTCTGCTTTCAGCATAAAAGAATCCCCATGGCATTACCTTGATTCGAGTCAATTCTTGATAAATTTTGCTAACTCTTTAGGATCTTTATCCGCACCTGACAGTTGGCCTTGGATAACGCCTTCAGAATCCAAAACGGTAATGACAAAGGAATGATCATAGTCCATCTCGTCGATCTTCTTATATTTGATTCCCAACAAGGTTGCTATTTCACGAGGAGACTTGTCAGAAGCAGCTGTATAAAAATCCCAATTTTTACCCAGTTTACGTTTTTCCACATATTTTTTAATCACAGGCGGCGTATCTTTTTTAGGATCAAAACTGACCAAAACAAAGTGCACATTACGTACACCT
>CAMLMF010000005.1 GCA_946480995.1 uncultured Bdellovibrio sp.
CGATTTTGTCACGCAGTTCATCTTCAGCCAATTGCACCTTTTTTTGGTTCAAGGCTTGTGCGGACTCGCCGACTTGATCGCGACTCATCAATACTTCAAAAGAATACCCAGCACCCCAGTACGAATCAATAAATCCTTGCAGTTTTTTACGCACCTGACTGTCTGACATTTGCTCTTTTAAAAAGGCCAATTTAGGTGAAACACCCAAGCTTAAAAGCTTTCCTTCTTCTTTCGCAAACAGCAGATTTTCAATTTTGGCAGCAAACAGGGCGTCGTCTTGGCGAACCAATTCGACAAAATGCAACCATCGCTCTGTCGCGTTGGCTCCGGTCGCAATTTGTGGTTTCACCGGTTCAACGGGAGCCGCCGTCGCTGCAGGGGCAGCTTTGCCGGCCGAGGCCGCTTGTGCTGCCAACGAAGCCACAGAAGGCTGACCCTGGGACGTTGAAACAGAAACTTTGGAGGCTGAAGCGGAAGCCTGCTTAGTAACCCCCTGCGAAGGAGTCTGTTTTTCCAAAGCCGCCTTCATCGCCGCCAATCCGGACGGAGTATCGCTGACTTTTTGTGATTCTTGCAGACGCTGATGCCCGGGAGCTTGAGGAACTACGGGCGGCGTATAGTGCGGCCTGGCCCCACCTGCGCTGTGAGAATTGGGGATGCCATTTTGCAATAACGTTTTTAAATCCACCAACTTCGGCGCAGAAGCCATTCTTAACAAAGTAACTTCTAAAACAATGCGCGGATCTTGCGCGCGCGGGATATCGCCAGCACCTTTAAGGGCCATGTCGAAAAGCATGTGAATGTCTTCTTCCGACATTCTTTGCGCCATATCGCCCAGCAATTGCAATTCAGAATCTGGCATATCAAGAATTTGCACAGCTTGCGCTTCAGAAACTTTCACCAATAAAAGATTGCGGATCATTTCCAGCAAATCTTGCGCATACAAGTGTGGCTCAAAACCCGCTGAAGAGATTTTTTCAATCACCTTCATAATCGCGTGTGAATTGCGATCGATAAGTCCATTTAAAGCTTCAAAAATAAGAGCCCGATCCGTGAGCCCCAGAATTTCTACGATACTTGTGCGAGTCAAAGGCCCGTTGGCAAAGGTGATCACCTGATCCAACAAACTTTGCGAATCACGCATCGATCCATCACCTTGACGAGCAATCACCCACAGAGCGTCTTCTTCAGCTTGCACGCCTTCGCGCTCACAGATCACTTTCAAATGATCGGTGATTTGACGGGTCGGGATGCGACGGAAATCAAAACGTTGGCAACGTGATAAAATAGTTTGAGGAATCTTATGAACCTCAGTCGTTGCCATAATGAAAATCACATGGGGAGGTGGTTCCTCTAACGTTTTTAACAACGCATTAAAGGCACTCGTTGAAAGCATGTGAACTTCGTCGATGATATAGATTTTGTATTTACCACTGGAAGGCATGAAGGCCACAGTGTCGCGCAGTTCACGAATGGCATCGACGCCATTGTTCGAAGCTCCATCGATTTCGATCACATCAACGCTAGAACCACCGGCGATTTCTTGGCACGAAGAACACTCGTTACAAGGGACAAAGCCCTTGGCATTCGGACAACGTAAAGCTTTGGCTAAGATACGCGCCGAAGAAGTTTTCCCGGTACCGCGTGGGCCCGTGAATAAAAGTGCATGGGGAAGTCGTTGATTGTTAAGAGCATTGGTCAGGGTTTGGGTAATATGATTTTGCCCGACAACGTCAGTGAAAGATTGTGGACGCCATTTGCGAGCAATCACCTGATAAGACAAAATCGAACCCCTCAGAACTGCGGAAAAAACAAAAGTGGCCGGGCACCCCCATATCACATAGTCCCTCGAGTGCCGTTGCTTCCTTCCGGACCTAGCGGAGTTCGTCAAGAAAGCTATTGTATGGGACCCGGCCAGGGGCAGGTGTATCCCATGCCCCCCTGCATTTCATTCGATAACTCACCGCAGAACGAAAAGGTTCCTGACTCATTTTTTCGCCTACGCTGCGTCATATCTCAAACTGTTTCAGGAGGCCCTGGAACACCCCTTTCCAGTTTCTTAAGCCAAGGATCTGTAGGATACTTTTTCGCAGAGGAGAACTTATGAAAAAGTTTTTGGTTTTAGTCTTAGCTTTACCATTCATGGCCCTTGCGCAATCTGTGGGAGTTAAAGACATTCCGGCAAGCGAAGACACGACAATTGAGATTAAAAAAGGCAAAAAAGCCTCTGACAGAGAATTTGAAATCGTCACCGAGGAAGAAGACATCGAAGGTGATGCGGCTCCGTTGTTAAAAGACGCGCGCGCCAACTGGAAAAAAGCTTGTTCTGATTGGAAAAAAGAAACTCGTGAAAACCAAAAAGACAGCCAAGTTTTATCTGTGAACTGCGGCAAAATGGAATGCGCTACAGTTTCGATGGAATCAACTTGCCAATCTAAAGGTAAATACAAAATCAAAGTTCAGGTGAAATAGTTTCTCACCAAAAGCCCTGGGACATCTTAGGGCTTTTTTGCTTCTGCGACTTCGGTCAAAGCGACATCGCTAATGGCGATTGCACGCACGATATTTTTGTCTCCGGCATCTTCACCAACGATAGCCTTAATTTGTGCAAGATAGTGATAGTGAGCCTCGCGCAATTTTTTCTCCGCTTTTTCGCTGATGCAAAAAACAACAAATGGAAACAAATGATGTGTTTGCTGTGGCTGCAGTTTTTCTAAAGTCTGCAGAGCAAATCGATACCAATATTTGCGCAGGCGTAAAGAACCATCAAACGAGCCACGTGTATCAACATTGCGGATTTTTACTTTGGCAACGGACTTTGTGTCTTCGATTAAACCAAGCTGCGCCATGCGCTTCAAAAGGCTCTCGATGTGTCCTTCGTCGGTATGAAAGGTTTGCGCCATGGCCCTGACAAATTCTTTTTTATTTTCAAAACAAGAGCTTTCTAAAAAAGCAGTGATGCCGGCAAGCATCGGTTCGGCATAATAAAACTCTTTAAGTTTTTGAATATGATTTTCGTACTTCTCTAAGCTTTGAAAGTGGTAAGTCCCCGCGACTTCGCGAACAAAAGTTAAAAGCAGTTGATTCGGAAACTCGATAAGCTGAAGAATGTGGTGTAACTGAGGCGACGTGGTTTCCTTCATCCACTTGGTCAAGACAGACCTTGAAAATCCCGTGACTTGGACCGCGTCCTTCATCGTTAAGTTGCCGACGAAGTATTCGACTAAAAGCGCACCCTTCAAAGATTTTTCCTTGTAACCAAAATGCACTTGGAAAATTTTTAACAGATCGACGTTTTGCACGCGGCAGACTTCGACGAAGTCGGACCAATCAATGTGCCTAAGTCCTTTTTCCCAGCGATAAACCTGATTCCCAGTAAAGCCGAGCTTCTTATTTAGATACGCTTGAGATTTAGATCCACGCAAAGACCGCAAGATTTCTTGGGCCAGCTCTTTGAAGTTTAATTCTGCATGCATACGGTATTGTAGGGGGAGGCTGCCAGAACCCACAATCTGCTTTTTCAGCACATCCATGGGCCGGAATGGTAGAGGCATTTTGTTCAAGCCTCTTGCTCTGAATAATGCAATGCGCTATTTTGCGATCCGAACAAAAACAAACCCTGTTTATATTTAAGGAGTTCCGAATGAAAACCCTCACTTCACTTGTTCTTGTACTTATGGTTCCAGCTCTTAGCCACGCGCTAACCCCACGAAATCATTGTGGTAAAGGTTCTAAAATTGTTGTGTCTTACGGTTGTGCGGATGCCGAAACTGGTGGCAGTCGCTCTTTGGGCGCATTTGCAGTTTGCTCGAAAAAAGAGAATGGCCAAACTGTCGGATTCACTTCTCTTTTAGATGACAACGTTGTCGCTTATGGCGGCGGAATTTCTCACGGTACTGTGACGTTGACTGCAAAAACTTTAACAATTGATAACGGCAAAGACGAAGCCGACGTTCTTGATTTAAAGACGGGGTTGGCGACGATCCAGGGCGAAGAAATGGAATGCACGCCTTCAGCGAAGTAATAGTTCCAAAAAAAAAGCCCCGGGTTTCCCCAGGGCTTTTTTTATTTAAGCTTTATGTAAAACTCAAAATTACATTGAAAGAGCTTTTTTAAGATTCTCATCCAATTTAGCCAAGAACGGCTCTGTGTTCATGAATTTATCTGCTGGCACTTTGTCGCCATAGATACAAACCGCAAGGTCTTTAGTCATAAAGCCCGCTTCAACAGTTTCCACACACACTTTTTCAAGAGTTTGCGCGAACTTCACAAGGTCTTTATTACCATCCAAGTTTCCACGATGCTCAAGACCACGCGTCCAAGCAAAGATAGAAGCGATCGGATTTGTAGAAGTTGATTTACCTTGTTGATGCTGACGATAGTGACGAGTCACAGTTCCGTGCGCAGCTTCAGCTTCCATTGTTTTTCCGTCTGGAGTAATCAAAACAGAAGTCATAAGGCCCAATGAACCGAAACCTTGTGCAACAGTGTCTGATTGAACGTCGCCATCGTAGTTCTTACAAGCCCATACGAAGTTACCGTTCCATTTCAAAGCAGAAGCAACCATGTCGTCGATCAAACGATGTTCATAAGTGATGCCAGCAGCATCAAACTTTGCTTTGAATTCCTTTTGATAGATTTCTTCGAAGATGTCTTTGAAGCGACCATCGTATTTTTTCAAGATTGTATTTTTCGTAGAAAGATACAAAGGCCATTTTTTCGTCAATGCTTGGTTAAAGCATGAACGAGCAAAACCACTGATAGACTCATCCGTGTTGTACATTGCCATCGCAACGCCATCACCTTTGAAGTTGTAAACTTCGTGTTGGATTTTTTTGCCGTCTTCACCTTCGAAAGTGATCGTCAATTTGCCTTTACCTTTGGTCACGAAATCTGTCGCGCGGTATTGGTCACCGAATGCGTGACGGCCGATACAGATTGGTGCTGTCCAGTTGGGAACCAAGCGAGGCACGTTTTTGCAGATGATCGGTTCACGGAAAACAGTGCCATCCAAGATATTACGGATAGTGCCGTTTGGTGACTTCCACATTTGTTTAAGTTTAAATTCTTCAACGCGAGCTTCGTCCGGAGTAATCGTCGCGCATTTGATACCGACGTTGTACTTTTTGATCGCTTCAGCAGCGTCAACAGTCACTTGGTCGTTGGTAGCATCGCGATGCTCCATGCCCAAGTCGAAGTACTTAATGTCGATATCTAGGTATGGAAGGATCAATTTTTCTTTGATGAATTTCCAGATAATGCGGGTCATTTCGTCGCCGTCGAGTTCAACAACGGGATTTGCAACTTTGATTTTGTTCATAGCCGGTCCTTTTGGATTGGGATTGTAAAGCCTTGAAAATATAGAATGAACGGCGAATTCTTTCAAAGAAAATCAGGTCGTTCCGGCATGCTTCATCCGCCAAAATCCACGATGACAAGGGCAGTCACGGGTGGGGGAGGGCTGAGAAATAAAAAAAGCCCCCAAAGTTTGAGGGCTTTTCGTAAAAAAGCTTATGATAGTGTGGATGCTCTATCGAGGTGCGAAGATGATGGTACCTTGACCCGGTACTGAGAACTCTAGGCAAGAACCGTTCATAGCATAGTTCATCTGTGTTTGTTCAACAGAAACAGTGCAATCCAAAGCGCCGCCATCAAGTTGCAATCTTTCTGTTCTTTCCGCACGGCTAAGAATTTCTAGAACACCGTTGCCGTATCTAGCAGGAGCAACCACTGTTGCTGTCACACTAGCATTGTTGTATGTGCACGTGTTTGAAAGTTGAACCTGATTGTTACGCACGGTCAAAGTTGTCGTTAGCTGAAAACCGTTGTCGTATTGAGTGGTGAACCAAGTGCCTTCAATACTCGTTCTTGCTGGAAACACATTGCATGACGGAGGTGGGTTGCCTGGTTTCAAGTTTCCGACGTTGCCAGGCTGATTGTTGCCATTTTGCCCATTATTCGTGTCGCCGTCACCAGTCGTGACACCCGGTCCGCCGCCTTTTTTATTAGAACTAGAATCAGAAGAGCAAGCCGCCAAAGACAAAGCCATCAAACACGCGATAACTAATTTCATGAAAATCCTCCACAAGATTATTTTATTGTTTAGGAATATAGCTTTGCCGGGCGGCAGAACCGCGTCAACCTTGAAGTGCAGAGATTTTGTTGAAGGTGCTCCAAAATTTGGAGCTATTGCGGTACGAACGCCATTTCTTCGTCCACGCCTTGCACCACAAGCGCTAAACAGTTGCCTTTGAAGTAATAATTCATACGACCTGCGTCGATCTTGGCGTCACAGTTGATCGTGAAGACATTGCCATTGCTATCGACTTCGTTTCTTTGTTCAGATTTAGAGCCTGCTGCCAAAATTTCTAAAATACGGTCACCAGGACGAGCCGCCACAGAGACTTGTGCGACAACTGCAGGGTAACCCTGCACCACACAAGAGTTCGTCAAATCCACACCATCGGCGCGAATATTTAAAGTCGTCGTAATTTTTAAATTCTCCTGACCTTTTCGCAAAATCCAAGCACCTTCAATAGAAGTTCTTGTTGTCGTGTTGCCGCAAACTGAATAATCCGTTTCATTTTTAAGCGAAGTTCCGCCCTTGGTTTCATCATAGTTGCTATTGCCTTTGCCTTTAAAGCTTGATGACTTAGAGCACGCTGCTAAAAGCAAAGTGAAAAAACAGGCCATAACCAACTTCATTTGAATTCCCCCAAGGAATGTATGCTTACAGACATAGGTTTCTCTATCAGCACAGGGGCCGTCAATGGCGTTTTATGTCATCCACGCATTGACCTCTTGTGTTGCGCTTGATTGCATTCCGGGGGAGGTCCTATTACGATAGCCGCATGAAAAAACTTATATTTATTCTTTCTAGCTTTTTAGTTTCATGCGTAACCACAACGGAGCAAGGTGCGGTCGGTGTTGAGCGTCGTCAACTTCTGCTTATTCCCAACGATCAAATCGTAGCGATGTCTGCACAAAGTTACGGACAGACAAAAGAGGAAGCACAGAAAAAAGGGATCTTAGATAAAAATCCCCAAATGTTACAACGTCTGCAAATCATTGCTAAACGTTTAGTTGCACAAACGGGAATCTACCGCTCGGACGCTCCGGGATGGGCTTGGGAAGTTCACGTCATTACTTCACCGGAACTAAACGCCTATTGTATGCCGGGTGGTAAAATCATGTTTTACTCTGGCATCATCGAAAAATTAAACTTAACTGATAACGAAATTGCCGCGATCATGGGTCATGAAATTGCCCACGCCCTGCGTGAACACGGCCGCGAAAGAATGTCAGAAGAATTAATCAAAAACGTCGGCATGCAAGCAATCCTGATGACCGGAAAAGTGGACGCTAAATATGCGGGTGTCGCAGATCAGTTAACAAGCCTTGTGGTGACATTGCCGCACAGTCGCGGTCAAGAATCTGAAGCCGACGACATGGGCTTAGAGCTGATGGCAAGAGCCGGCTACAATCCGCAAGAAGCCGTAACACTATGGAAAAAAATGGCTTCTGCAAGTGGCGGCGGCAAACCTCCAGAAATTCTAAGCACACATCCCGCGGATGAAACCCGTATCAGAAACATCACTGCGTTACTGCCAAAAGTGATGCCGCTGTATAACAGCTCAAAATAAAGCTGCTAGTAAAGATAGTATTCAAGCTGATCGAATAGCAGCGACCATTGTTTTGCAGGTTTGTAGTTGTTCGTCAGAAGAACGATTTTTAAATTTTTCTCGGGAATATAGGCGATGAGCGAATATGTCCCGAGTGTTGCACCATTGTGCCAATATGCTTCAAAGCTTTGTTTGCGAGGGCGCATCCAGCCGTGACTGTAGCGAGCGTCTTGAGTCGTGAAAACATCTTGATTGAACTTTGCTCTATCCAAAATATTTAACCAAGCAAGCATATCGTGGGCTGATGATAGAATTCCTCCAGCCCCGGCCAACTCATGCAGACTGCTTTTCGTTGTGACGGTAAGGTGGGCTCCTGGCACAAAGGGGATTAAGAGCTCTCGTGAAATCTTGTCTTTGCTATTGTGGCTGAAAATATTGTTGAGGCCTTCTTTGTGGGTTAAATCGCTGACCAACACAGAAAAATCTTTCTGGTGGATGATTTCTAGAATCCGCGAAAGGACCAGAAAACCAAAATTGGAATAAATCATTTTTGTACCAGGTTCTGCCTGTAAGTTTTCTTTCGACATTTCAATTTGATCAATGTCGGATAATTTCCATTCCTGGAAGGTTCTCTTTGCGAACTCTATAGGACTAACATCTCTGCCGAAGCCGCTTGTGTGTTGCAAAAGTTGTTTGACGGTAATTCGCTCTAAGTTGTCTTTGCAGAAATTCTTAAGCCAGGTGCAAATGCTCTGATCGGCGCTGAAGCCGTTCTTTTGCATTTCAAATATCATATAGCCAACAAAAGACTTAGAGATGCTGCCAATCGGATAGAGCTCATCAAGATTGCCGTCGGAAAATATGATTTTGTTGTTTTGTTCAATTAAGATCGTACCGTGCACAAGGTTTTTGGCTTTAAGATTTGTCCAGTGTTGTTGAAGATGCGTTGAAACGTCAGAGGCGGCTAGCTTCGGACTTTGCGGGGTCCAATAAATAATCTGCAAAGTCGTATAAAGGCCGATAAGAATAGCGAAGGTGTTTTTGATAATTAAAGAGATCTTCATTTGTCCGCTCCACTTGCGATACTAGCATGGTCTCTAACAATACGGGGTTCTTGAGCAAAATAAATTACGTGCATAAGAATCTGAAAGCCCAATAGGCCAATAAGGGTTGTTTTAATTAGGGTGAATTTCATTGACTCCACAAGTGCCTCCAAAGAATAAAGTTCTTGTGAGGAAATAAAGCACAGTCTGTACCACGGATTTCGGACGTAGGATCGAATACCGTGTTTAATAGGCAGCTCATTCCCAGCAATCAGACTATTTTCTGGGATTTGATACAGGAATCTGTGAGAGGGTTACTTCAAAACCGAGCGCTCAATAAAATCTAACTGCGCTTCGATCGCAGATTTAATCTGCGTTTTGTTATTCAAACTCTGAAACTGTCCATCTAACAACAAGATCGAAAAGCCATGAATGCCTGCCCAGACAGAACGGGCGACGATCGCGGGATCAGCCTTGCGATACGTATGTGCTTTCATTCCGTCTTGCAGACTATTCATTAAAGCAATAAAAGCCTTGTCTCCGATGGCTTCAAGTTCTGCACGTCGTTCTTTTTCACAGCGCAGTTCGCGGTGAAACATCGCGCGATAGTGTGCGGGGTTTGCTAATGCAAATTCGATATAAGCACGGCCCAAAGCTTGAAAACGCTGGCGGGGGGTCTTTAAATCCTTAACAGCTTCGCCGAACCCATCTACTAAAAGGGTAAATCCTTCTTCAGCGATAGAAGCTAGTAAATCACTCTTTGACTTAAAATGCCGATACACCGCCGTGTGGCTCACTTTAAGACTGGTGGCGATTTCCCTTAAGGTAAAATCGACCTCACCCTTTTTCTGAATGATTTCAACGGTCTTTTTAATTGCGGCACTTTTTAGGTCGCCATGGTGATACGTCTTTGCCATGAAAAAAAGACTAGCACCTTTTTTCTATGTTTACAATGGTCACATTAATGTTAACATTGGTTACATGAGAACATTAAATCCGTTTTACAGATTATTAGTGATATTTCTGACGCTGGCGATCCTGGCAAAGGTTTTTGGCCTTCTGCAGGACTGGAAAGAGGTTCCTTTATGGTTCATGATCCAGGTCTTTTTCTTAGCGGGAATCAGTCATTTCACAAAAATGCGTCATGAGTTCGTCAAAATGATTCCCCCTTTTGTCCCGGCTAAGATGTTTTGGGTTTATTTTACCGGGGTTATTGAAATTGCGGGGGCCTTTGATTTGATGAATCCCGACAGGCGTAAGCTCGTGGCCTGGGCTCTAATAGTATTCTTGATCTTGGTATTCCCAGCTAACTTTTACGCGGCTAAAAACAACATTCATTTTAATAAGGCAAAGCCATTGTCTGTGACTCAGCGGGGTTTTGTTCAAGTGCTCTTTATCGCAGCCCTTTACGTGGGAGGTATCCTATGAAAAAGATTTTAGTGATCGCGGCTCATCCGAACGAAGAAAGTCTTGGCGCAGCCCTGGCGCAAAAGTATTACGAAGGAGCGAAGGGTGCTGGCCACGATGTGAAGTTGACTTCACTGGCTAAGCTGCAATTTGATCCAATTTTGCACAAAGGCTATCAAAAAATCCAAGAGCTTGAACCAGACTTAGTCCAAGCGCAAAAAGATATCACCTGGGCTGAACACATAGTGATCGTTTATCCGCTGTGGTGGGGAACTGTGCCGGCGCTGCTAAAGGGATTTTTGGATCGCACGCTTTTGCCAGGCTTTGCATTCAAATACAGAAAAGACAATCCCCTGTGGGATCGTTTACTAAAAGGTCGCACTGGCAGAATCATTCTAACCACGGACGCGCCATGGTGGTGGAATTTATTTGTGAATTGGGACCCGTCGATTCGTATGATGAAAGTGACCGTGATGGAATTTTGCGGAATCAGTCCAACGAAGGTCACGCAGTTTGATAGTATTAAAACTAGAAAACCCGAGCACATACAAAAGTTCTTAGAAAAAACTTTTCAGTTGGGTGCTCAGGGAAAATAAAATCTGTCGTGTAAAAGTAAAACAGGGGACCTGAAAGGTCCCCCCAAAAGAATTACCGCCAGATATGCGGATTCTTTATTTGGGATTCTACGTGAAAGTTTGAAACATCAACCGTTTCGTAAACTTTCTCAGGTGATGTGTAGCGCACAAGTTGCGGTCCATAAAAAACAGCCGAAGCCATTGCAAGCATTACCCTTACTAATTTGTACACAAGGTACGCGAGGAAGCTTGTTAATAGACCGGCCTTTTTTACGCTTTCAATAGACACATCAGCTGAGGTTTCAACAAGCCTTAATAAATAACGCTCGTTTTGGGATTCCCATTTCTGTTTTTGACGCAATAAAGATGCGTTCATAGCTTCCTCCTCAGGATTGATAATGCTTGCAAAAGCGCATTCAAAGGCCGTTTGAAGACAACTTCTGCAAGAGTGTTTAAAACTAAATTTTTTGGGTTAAAGACCAAGAACGAAACAAAACCGTGGAGCCAGGCTTCGCACTTGGGAAATACGTTTATTCTATTGTCGTGAATTGGAACTTTTTAAAGTACCTAGAATTGATGGGCGGAGGCCATACCAAATCCGTTCACTTGAGTTAAGTCGGATTGTTTTAGAATGTCGATGTTCATCATAATCATGATGGCCTCCTTTCAATAGAGTTCTTTCAATATCGGCGAGTGCATAAAAAAAGTAAACTAAAATCTTTGAAATCTTTTGTGGTGGCCGGTTCCACGATGGAACCGCGGACATGTTTTTATATCTATTAGGATTTTTTGGTCAGCGTTTCGATAAGATTTTTGAAATATTCAGGCATCGCTGCTCGTGGATACCACGCTAATGCAATAGATTGCTCATTAAAATGCTGCGAACTTAGTGCAGTCAAGGTTCCGGCCTTTACATAGGGGCGAGCGATCTCTTCACTCAATGCGGAATAGCCAACGCCATCAACTAATAGTCCGCAAAGGGCATCAATGTTATTTGCATAGTGGCGATGTTTATTAGTTTTGGTGAACTTATATTTCTTTAAAAGATCCAAAGTCATCATGTCGTGCGGATCAAAGTCGATGATCGGCTCGTTTAAAATAATCTCTTCCAGTTTTCTTTTCTTCCAGCTTGTGGGGCCGAAAAAATAGTAGCGCTCCGGTGAAAGGATTTTGAAGTCGAGTTCTTTGCCAACTTGGCTAACGGGAAGGGTGCCAAGTTGTGCAAATCCTGATTTCAACTTTCCGATCACGCTATCATCATCCGTAATATCGAAGCGCACTCGAAGTTGTGAATACTTTTTCATCACCGCACTTGCTTTTGGAATCATCCGTGAGCGCATAAGCGATGACGGTCCACTAATGCAGACCTCTTTGATCGTCGGTGTTTGCTTCCCTTTGATCGTGAGTAATGTTTCCCCCTCTAAATCCCGTGCGGCTTGCACATAACGTAAAAGGGATTCACCTTCGTTGGTTAAACGCATGCCTTTGCGAGAACGCGTAAAAAGTGTCGTCCCCAGCTGCTTTTCCAAGCTGCGAATTCTTTGCGTCACGCCTGTCTGCGTGAGGTCGACCATTTTAGCCGCTTCCAGGATCGTGCCTTTTTGCACAACGGCCCAGAAAGCTTCGAGGGAGGGACTAAGTAAACTCATTAAAAATGATAATAAATGAAAATATATGAAATTTACAAATACTATTTTAAGAAAGTGAAAAATAATTAAAAAACAAAATGACAAAGCTTTTGAGAAAACTAGAATGACTGCATGGGAACAATTCAAAACGAAAATCACAAAACGAAAACTGGCAAAACAATCACTATCAGGTCGGCTACGGCTGCAGATGCAAAGAGCGTTTTAGCTCTGGCGAATGAAGTTTTTCGCACCAGTGACTATCTGCTGACAACGCCGGAAGAATTTCAATCCTTCACCGAAGAGATGCAAGCACTGCGCATGCAAAAGTTTGCAGACAATCCCGCCCATGTGAACATTGTCGCGGAAGTGGATGGACAAATTGTTGGCATGTTGGACTTTCAAAACGGGGGACGACAAAGAGTTGCCCATATCGGGACATTGGGGATGTCTTTGCACTCGCAGTGGCGCAACCAAGGGATCGGCAGATTGTTGCTTTCAAGTCTTATCCATTGGGTGGAACACCATTCTTGCGTTGAAGTCATTCAACTGGCGGTGATGGAAGAAAATGTCGCAGCAATAAAGTTGTACAAAAGTTTAGGCTTTGAGATCACGGGCCGCGAACCTTTCGGTGTAAAAACGGCAGAGGGCAGATATCATCCGAATTTAACCATGAGTCTGAAAGTTCGCTAGGTTCCTGCTAGGCGCTCGCGTGGTCTACCTTTGACTAGGGGGCTGTAAGCTTGTTTGTGTTTTACGACAGAACGTTCAAGAAAAGCGGGTGCTATATGAAGAGTTATCTAGAATAGGTCTCAAGAACACTATTTTGACTTAAAAGGAGTCTGTTATGAGAACCGAAACCCAAACAACTCGGACCAAAAAAACTTTAAGATCACCCGTTAAAAGAGCCGCAGCGAAAAGCTCGGGCCTAGCGAAAAAAGCTAAAACTGTAAGCAAGACGGTGAAAAATGCGAAGAAAGCTTCTTCCGCTATCGGAAAGAAAGCAGCACCTAAAGTGACTAAGAAAATTTCTGCTAATAAAAAACGCGCTTCAAATCGCGAGCTTCCTGAAGATCAAACCGAAGAGTCTTCAAGAACCAGCATGACAGAACAACCAAAAATGCGTCTGTCACGCAAGAACACTAATAAGGGTGGAGCAAACCAACTGCGCGAACGACAACGCAGAGAAAGCCTGCCTGAAAATCATGTAAATCCGGCATCACGTCAGCGTTAAAACGAACGCGCCATAAAGAAAAAAGCCTTTGGGGAATTCTCCAAAGGCTTTTTATGTTAGCGAATCTGCCAAGCGATCTTTTCAAGGGCCTCAACTTCTTCGGCCCAATATCTAAAAGAATTAAATTCTGGAAAAAGCCGTGGAAAACTAGGGTCTTCCCAGCGTTTTGCAATCCAGCCGGCGTAAGAGATAATTCTTAAGCCACGCAGTAATGGAATCCACGACCACTGATGATCGGGGAACTCGCGCAGTTCTTCATAGCCTTCGATAATTTGCATTTTCTCTTCATCTAAGCTGTCAGCGTCGCCGGAAAGCAGCATCCAAAAATCTTGGATGACCGGGCCGTTAACGAAATCGTCGAAATCGACTAGGAAAAATTCTTTGCCGTTATTTAAAAGATTTCCTTTATGGCAATCGCCGTGGATGCGAATAAATTCTGATGAATCAAAAGTGTCATCAATCGTATACAGGATGTCTTCGGCCGCCGTGACATAACGATCACGGACTTCGGGTGTGATCCAGCTTTCTAAAAAATCTAAAGTCTGCCAGCCACCGTAATAGCTAGTGTCTAAGACAGGACGGTGAGGAGCAGATTTTTTTGCTCCAACATTGTGAACCTGGGCCATTAAGCGCCCGACTTTTTGTAATTCGCCTTGCAGAAACTCTTGCGGCATTCGTCCTAATACTTTGGGAAAGAAAGTAACGTACATGCCGTCAATTTCAGAAATCGTGCTGTTATTGTTTTGGATTAAAGGAGCGACGGCCGGAATGCCTTCATTTTTTAAAGACAATAAGAACTCATGCTCTTCTAGGATGGCCTCTTTGCTCCAGCGTTGGGGGCGATAGAACTTGGCGATGACGTTATTGTTTAAAAGATCTTTTTGTGCGGGTGACTCAAGTTTAATATCAAACACGCGATTTTCATAGGAATTTAGCTGCGTGAATTCGCCCGTAGGATAATAGCCGGCACTTTCTGCTGACTGCAGAACTTTTTCCGGATCGAGACTATAAAAAGAAGAGCTTTTATCCATGAATATGAACTTGCCAGTTTTTCGAGCGTAAGTCATTCTCTGTCGTGATGAGTGGCAAAGAAACCTTCCTTTTCGCGAAATGGTCTGTAGAGGTGCACCGGAGGTCTTTCCGACGCGCGGTCTCTATCTACTTATACCCAAATAAGCCGATTAAAGTCGTCGCCGCAAAAAGTATCACGCACAAGGTGATTGTCGATTTCTTGATGTCAAAAAAGGACTGGATTGAAAAGAACTTTGAAAAGTTTCAAGACATCGCTGAAAAATTCCCCGAGAAAAAGATCAAAGCTTATGAAAGATTCCCTTTCCGCGGGGTCGATCGCCAATTAAAGGTTGTTATCACTTTAAATAAAAAGCCTTTCGTTTCAGTGACTGAACAAGAATTGCTGTTACATATTCCGCGCAACGAATGGAGTGCAAATTCTTTAATCCAAGAGCATCCCACAGCGCTTAAAGAAATCCGTCACTTCTATAAACGTGAAGCCGTCACGTTCCTGATGGAGCGTCTTAAATTTTGGAGCGAAGCTATGAAGCTTCATCCTGCGCAAGTAAAGTTCCGTGAACAGCGAACGCGCTGGGGCAGTTGTTCATCAAAAAAGATTATTAATTTGAATTGGCGTTTAATCGTTTTTCATCAAGACATTATTGATTACGTGATCGTGCATGAACTAGCGCATTTGCAGCACATGGATCACTCGGACAGATTTTGGTCGTTGGTGGAAAGGTTTATTCCCGAATATCAGCGCACGATGAAGTCTTTAAAGGAATCCCAGTATCTGGTGGAATTCCTCTCAGAAAATAATTAGCTCAGTTTTTTATAAAGACCGTTTTCGGTTTTTGCTCTCATCCAAGTCAGGGCTAGTAAAGTGCCGACATAACCTACGCAAGCTCCGAAAATAATATCGCTTAAGAAATGATCGTGGACTACGACGCGAGTCAGGCAAATGAGCATCGCAAAAGGTATCCAGAACCAGCGAAATTTCGGGAAGGCGACACTCATCATAGTGGCGACAGTGAAGATGACTTGCGAGTGGCCTGAAGAAAACGAATGCCAATGCCAGTGAGTCGTTAACGGCGTAAATATATAAGGATCATAATCAGGTGTTTTATGAGGGCGTTGTCGGCCCACGGTGAACTTAATTAAATGTGTGATGATGCCGCTAAATATTAAGGCCACGAAAAAGTTTAAACCCCAGCGACGATAATAGTCTAATGTGTCTGGACGCTTTTTAAATGCAGCGATCTTAGGGCCGATCCACTTACAAAAAGCCCAAGTACCCAGTGACAACATAAAGTAATACTCGGAAAGACCAATATCAGTCAGGATTCGGGCTGTAGCCCAGACGGCGTCTTTGACCTGCGGGTCTGCGAAGTACAAAGAAAAGGACTGATCCAAATAGCGCATAGCTATCATCGCCAGAATAAAAGAGGTCAAAAGGACCTTAATCAGATGCTTTGTCAGTTTTTGCGGGTTGCCGATAAGCTCGCCGAATTGTTGTACGGGCATGTAATTCCTTCTTTCCGGCAGTGTAAAACGGATCTTATACGCAATACAAGGCCTGATGGGGGGTGGCGAGTGGTGGCCCAGGCCTTGCTTAGGATCCAACGTCTCGTGACAGAATACTTGGAGGTTTTTCATGTTACCAATGCTTACTCAGCATAAAATGATCACGGCTGCTCTTTTGGCTTCTTTAAGCCTAACAGCTTGTGGTTCTAAAAAAGATGTTATCGCAGCTCCGCCAGCGACTCCGGAAACTCAGCCTGCTCCGGCAGCAAGTCCCGCAGTGAAGGCAGATGCCGCTAAATCCGGCACTAAATCAGCTGATGCCAATGGCCAAGCGGGAGGCTCGCTTCCAGATCCAGAGAACGGTGAAGTCCATCCGCCAATTCCAGAGGAATCAGGAAAAGATACTGCGAAAAATCCAGGTAAAGGTAAGCCTGCGCAACAACCTAATCCGTTGTCGCCAACGCCACTTCCTGTAAAAGCGGGAACCACGCCGCCGCCTGCACCAGCAGCGCCAGCTAAGCCAGCTCCACCAGCGCCACCAGCTCAAACCGCTAAGCCAGTGCTTCCAACTCCAGTTGTTGCGGGAACAAAACCAGCGCCTGCAGCTGAAGTTAGCCAATTGCCTTCTGACTATGTTTCAAATGATCCAGCAAACGTCAGTCGTGACAACCTTTCAAAACGTATGACGGGTGCGGTGACTGCAGATGGTTTGGTATATACTTCTTCTTCGACAGACGATCTTTTAAATTACCTAAGAGCTCGTAACGATAAAGTCGGCGCAGAAACTCGTCGCTTAAATCTTCAAGCGGCAGCTTCAGTTGTGTCGGCGAAATTAAGCTTAGATGCTTTTTCAGGTGACGCGATTGTTACTTTAAAAATTCAAGAAGGTTCTGAAACGAAAATTTACAACCTTGCGGGTGCAAATGGTGAGGGTGGTTACGCAGCGAAACTTCGTGTTGTTCGTGGAGCTAACGACGAAAAAACAACGGGTGTTCGCGCTATCGAAGGTACATTAAAATGTGTGGATCTTGATGGTGGTTGTGAAAACACTTTGGTTCGTTTGAAAATCGGTTCAGCACCAAGCGCGATCGTCAGTGTTGTGTTCAGAAATTCACAAGCTGATACTTACACAAATCTTCCAGAAAAGTATTCTGACAATCCGGAGTATTTGTGGATCAGAGATTTCTTTATCAGCTCTGCTAAGCAATTAAATGTGACTAATAAAATCAAAAGTATTCGTATGAGCTCTTACGAAGTAGTCAACGGCCGTTCAGGTGTTGCATTGACTATCAAGGGTGTGAATAACGAACTTCTTGGCTTTGCAGGTCCTTTGTTGGCGCCTGAAGCGGGTACAGGAGTAAGTGTTAATCTTGCTCGTATCGCGAAAGATCAAGACGACTCATTGGATTTGATCTCTTTGGATAACACGCAACTGACTTATGCGAACTCTATTGGTGAAGCTCGCATGGTTGCCAATAACGGTTTAGGCCAAGTTCGTCTTCTTTTGAAAATGAGAAAACGTGCTAGCTTCCCGCAAGATCAGTTCATGATCACGTTCATGAGAAAAATCAAACCTTTGGTTGAATTGAACGAAGACAGTTTAAGTTTGAAATAGTTTTTTCCCCAAGAAACTATAATCTTCCCGAGAGGGCCGCAGACTCCAAGCTGTGGCCTTCTTTTTTTACGGCGATCTCAGAAACACCAACTGCTGCGTTGTTCGTCGTCGACGTACTTTCAGTACGCCTTCCTCCTCCTGCCTTGCATTTGGTATTCCTGAAATCGCCTTATTTCTGTGAAATTTGTTCTTAGTGTCTTTTTGGCCTCGAATTGGTTGGCCCGTCCATTGCTTTATGGAAGCACTGAGGAAACTTTCAACCACTCGGGGGACATAATGACTCTAAAAAGCAGCCTATTATTAACTTTCGCAGCGATCACTTTGGTTTCAGCTTCAGCGGGAGCTTATATTGTACCGGGACCGCGTGGTCCTAATTATCCGCAACAACCACCTCTTCCTCCTCCGCCGCCTCAAGGTGGAATTTACCCAGGAAATCCCGGCGGTGGCTTTCCTCCTGGTTACCCAGGTGGTCAAGATGACTTCGGTGGACCGATCGGTGTGGGGCGCCAAGATAAAAAAGTTATCTATTTAAATCGTCGTATTTCAAATGAAACAATCCCACTTCGTCAATTGGCGAATATCGGGGCTAACTATGATGGTTATGTTGTGCAATCAGTGATTGTTGAAACAAGCCGTGGCATGAGCAACGGTGAGCTTGCCTTGTTGGCAGATGGCCGCGAAGAAGATCGCTCTTATGCTTCACAAAGTGTGATCGAACTGATTCCGCGTTATGCGACTGTTTTAGGTCAACAAATTCGTTCGTTGCAATTAGCTGTGCGTGGATCTGTGCAAGTGTCTTCGATTACGATCAACTTAGTTGAAGGCGGTCGTGGCGGTGGAATCCCAGGGCGCCCAGGTCGTCCCGGCAATCCAGGTCGCAGTATCGAAGTTCCATTGAATGTGGCTCGTTACATGATGGGTAACGATCGTTTGGATTTGTCATATAGTATCGACGTTTACAATTTGCGTGGTTACAGAGTTCAAGAAATCCTGATCGATGCAACCCCAGCTTACAACACGGCTTTGCTTGATGTTGTGGTTGGCGGATTTAGTGCGAGCAGAACTTTGCAATTGGATCACTACAACACAAGACAAAGTGTGATTCCACAAAATGCTGTGATTGGCCAAGGCGGAGAAAACATCGTTCTTATCAATCGCGGTGACTTGAACATCCACGGTGTGACTTTACGTTTATCTCGTTAATATCTAAGTTCTTTTAAGTTTTACACCTTTTGGGGGCTCTCGGGTTGGGAGCCCCTTTTATTTTTTGGGACCCATGTCTTTGTTGCGCTTTGCGATAGCAAAAATCTGCTTTGTGCTTGTTTTGCCGATTCAAATCAGGTGAACTATTTGAGGTAAAAGGAGATCTGATTTCTATGCAAAACAGTCATCTTGAGTTTAGCAAAGGCAAAGAAATTTCAATGGGTTCGGTGAATTCTCCGAACCTTTCTGATTACATGAATTACCGCTCGTTTCTGGCGGATTTCTATCGCTTTAAAAGACAAAGTTCGAAGGGCTCTTTAAGAGCTTATAACTATGCAGTCTTTTCGGCGGCAGCGAATATCAAATCTCCGAATTACCTAAAAATGATCATCGAAGGAAAAAGAAATCTTTCTGAAGATATGATCGGCAAGTTCGGTAAAGCTTTAAGCTTTATGAAGGATCAAACAGAAGAGTTCCGTTTGCTTGTGCACTTTACTCAAGCCACAGACCCTGCTGATCGTAATATGTACCTTAAAAAACTGAGCGAACACCGTGTGGCGGGAAAACTGAAGTCCGGCGAGATCGATCGCAAGACTTGGGAAAAAGTTCCGAACTGGGTGACGTGGATCGTTTATGCAATGGTCGATCAAGAAGGTGTTTCATTTGACACGGCCGGCTTGAAAAGTCTTTTGCGCGATAAAGCTTCAGAAGATGAAATCGAACATGCATTGGCTACTTTGTTAAACACCGGCGAACTTCGTCGTGATGAAAAAACAGGGGAGCTTAAAAAAGGTCGCAGCCTTATTGAATCCCCTGAAGATGTGCCGGTTGCTTTAGTGCGCAAGTTGCAATCCCAACTTATGTACTTAGGCTTAGAGTCTTTATATCAAGATCAACCGACGGATCGCGAATTTGGTACTTTGACAATGTCTTTAACGAAGTCTGAGTTTGAAGAAATTAAATTCAAACTGCGCCAAATGCGTAAGGGTTTCCACAAAGACAACTCAATCGCGCGTATGAAAGAAAAGGGCGAAAGAGTTTATCAACTGAACATCCAACTTTTCCCTGTGACAAAAGCAGTGGAAGGGGTGGCAGCGAAGCCTTTGATCAAAACGGCTTTAGACGTGAACGTGGAAACACCGATTGTTGAAACTGCAGAGCCCGTAGTTCAGGCGCAAGCTCCTGTGGTTGCGGCAACAACAACGGCGACACCGGAAAAAAATGCGGAAGTGGCAGAGACTGTAAACGCAAAAGACAATCGTGCGACGAATGTCAGTTCGTTGGCAGCGACGGCGGCTTCGGCTGCGGATTTATTTAGATAAATAAAAAATAAGCCCCGTTTTGCGACGGGGCTTAAATACCTGAGCGACTGCTCATCTTACTTCCAAGACAATGTTGGTAACAATTTATAAGGCATCTTTGCAAGCTCTGACTTGATGTTGAGGATCGCTTGTTCTTCGTAGCGATTTTTAAACCATTCAGTCTGAAAGATATTCCGTTTTAAGTTACTTTTTAAAAAGGCTTTCCGCTTTAAATGATAAGTCAGGTAAGGCACGGCTTGATATTCTAGGCGTACATGTTGCTGGTAAACTAGGTATTCGATCGCAGGTTGACCTAGGATCGAAAAATCAATGTCTAAAAAGTATTGTTCTGATTTAGTTAGGTTGCGCTTTTTTAACATTGCGGGAGTACAAAGAATCATCTGATAAACTTGTTCTAAGTCTATTTTTGGGGAAAGTACCCCAAGATCAATCTTCATTTTCTTCGCACTGTCCTCTTCGTTTGTTTTTGAAAAAGGTGCATAGACCACGTCGTGATACCAAATAGCGAGTTCAAT
>CAMLMF010000006.1 GCA_946480995.1 uncultured Bdellovibrio sp.
ATCTTAACATTTCATTTATTGACAACCCCGCACGTGAAGCCAAAACTTGCGGCATTCAAGGGGGTCTTTCATGTCTGCTTTTTTAGCTTTGATTTTGACGACAACATTGTGGGCAGCGCCCTTTTTTCCACCGAAGGCAGCGCCACCAGGCAATCCCGCGCAACCAGCGCCAACAGCTCCGACCTTAGGTTCTTGGCACATCGACAAAAAACAAATTTCGATCTCTGGCGTTTCTTCAGGCGCCTATAAGGCTGTGCAAATGGGTGTCGCGTATTCGAAAGATTTTTCTGCGGTCGCCAGTGTTGCTGGTGGAATTTTCTGGTGTTCAGAAGGTGATTCACAAAAAGCCCAAGGTCGTTGCATGGGGCGTCCGCAAGAAATCGATGCCAAAGTGCAAATCGACGGAGCCAAACGTTTTGCCAGTGAAGGCAAGATTGATCCTTTAAGTAATTTGGCGAATCAAAACATCTATATCTTTGCCAGTCCCAAAGACGCCGTGATTAATCCGGTGAATTCGGACAAGCTGACAGAGTTTTATTCAGCCTTCATGAAAACAGAAGACATCCAGCTTGAAAAAAGTGTGACCTCAGCCCACGGATTTGCGACTTTATCTGCGGGGAACCCCTGTCAGATGGGCTTTTTGCCGTGGCTTTTAAAATGCAACTTTGACCTTGCTGGCATGATCTTAAAGTCCGCCTATGGCGAACTAAAAGAGCGTGGCACCGCAGACCCAACCCATCTGATAAAGTATTCCCAAGCGGACTTCGGTGATGTAAAAACGCCGCTTTTCAAAGAAGCGTGGGTGTACGTGCCAAAAACTTGTCAAGCAGGGGAGCAATGCCGTCTGCACGTGGCTTTGCATGGCTGTCAGATGAATCCCGACTTTATCCAAGACAAGTTTGCGACCCTTGCCGGTTACAACGAGTGGGCTGAAACTAACAACATCATCGTGCTGTATCCGCAATCCGCAAAAATCCAAGGCAGCAATCCTTACGCGTGCTGGGATTGGTTTGGCTTTACCGGTGCAAACTATATGACGAAAGAGGGCCAACAAATGAAGGCTCTTAAAAAAATGATCGAGCGCGTTTCGAACTAAAATTTCTTAAAATCATAAATCGCCGTCTGCGCGATCCAAATATTTCCCCAATCTTCCGTGCGCAGATTGGGGATGCCGGCCTTTTGCAAACGCGCCAAGGTGCTGCTGTGCGGATGGCGATAACGTGACCAGCGCGCGGAACTAACAGACATCGTTACATTGCTCAGATGTTTCAGCAAAGATTCCGACGTCGAAGTTGCACTGCCATGATGTCCTAGAATTAAATGCCTTGTACGTGCTATCCACGGCAGCGATTGCCAGAGCTTTTCTTGAACTGTGGTTGAGTCTCCAGGGAATAAAACACCTCGTAGTTGCGTCACAGAGCTTAAGGCATTGGACGAGATTTTGCCCTTCTTGCTTGGTGAGTCGGTAAGCGGCTGCCAACGCTGCACTGACAAAAACAACTCCTCTGCAGAACAGCTCCACAAATCCCGCAACAAGCGCATTTTCCTGTCCGACGATTTCCCCGCGGGCGGCAAAGACAGGCACAGATCCGGTAAATACTTTCTCATCGCGGGCTTCGACAAAGCTCCGATATGATCCCAATCCCAGTGGCTTAAAAATAAAAAATTCTTTTTGCGCGTGCATTGTAAGGCGATCTTCTGCCACGGAAAAAATTCTCCGCCGACGTCAAAGTGATAGCACTGAAGGGGCGTCACCACGGTCACCCATTGCCCTTGGCCAACATTCCATACGACGGTATGAAAGTTCGCGCCGACATTTCCGACAATGCTTGCACTGAAAGTCAGAACACAGAAAATAAAATACTTTATCGCAGCCACACACGATCCCGTCCTTGCCACAAAGACACGCGCAGTAAGTGCATGCCGCAATGCCAAGCAAAAATCCACACCCACAACCATCCTATCGGGGGAGGCGAGCCGCGAAGCAAACTCACAGGTTCTGCAAGCAACGGCATAAAAAATAGAAACTTATCCATCACCGCATCAAAAAGGATCACGCCAAAAGAACAAAAAATAGCGAGGCCACTTAAGGGCAGCAGTACGTAGGCCACGACGGGGGCAAGAAACAAATTTAATAAAATTCCCAACGGATGCAGACTGCCAAAACCCCACAGGGGCGCGGTCATTAAAAAGAACACCGCAAACTGCGCAAGGAGGGTTTTCATGAGTGAGCTGCGCACGCGCAGCAGGCTGCCCCAGCACAGCGCCAAAGCCGCACACCAACTCATTTGCAGGGACAGGGACTGCCACCACGTGGGGAACAGAATCAGCGTCCCTAGGCCCGTCATAAGCACAGCCAAATCATTCGGCACATGCACAGCCCGCAACCGCAATCCCACACGCATCGTCAGGCTCAGTAACGCACGCACAACGGGCGCTTGCCACCCCGCAATCAACGAGTAAAAAGTGAACAGCACGAATCTTACAGAAAGTGGAATTCGCAAAATGCTTAAAAGTTCATCAAGTAAAAGCAGGTGAGAACCAGAGATAACAAAGATGTGAATCAGTGAAGTGCGCTGCAGATTTTCTTGCAAATGGAGGTCTGTGATTTTTTCGCCACAAAGTAAAGCGCGCAAAGCTTGTGGATGTTTCGAGGGAACGAAAGTTTTCTGTACACATTTTTCGTGGAAAAAGTCAGAGAGTGTTGATGCGTTTCTAAGCAAACTTGTTGGAAGTGGAATGCTTAAGAAAAGAGCTAAGCTTAAAATAAGAGTCATGGTTTTATATACTTAGCAAAAAATGATGCGCGACTAAGTTCTAAAATAATCTGTCTTGGCGTCCGTGCGTCCATGCCTTGCGGATTTTAAGATCTGACATTTTGACGCTTTAAATGAGGGCATAAAATCTATTTTATTATTTGAAATCAAATACTTACGGTATGCTTAAAATAGAAGCAAAACGCTGAAAGCCTTGAAAAGCAATAGGTCCAAGGTCTAGTATTACAATAACTCAACATTTTATGTGGATAAGTCCTGCTTGTTTGCACTTCTCAATGCGTGTCATACTGGGTAAACAGCATGAGGTGAGCAGAGATGAAGCAACTTAGACTATTAGCAGCAACAATTCTTTTCAGTATTCCAATGAGTGTTTTAGCAAAGCCGCAAGAGCTTCACAGAAAACTTTCGGCGAAAGATATCAAAGAACAAGCTCTGCTTGTCGAACTCACGGGAAAAGACATTTCGAAAGAAAATGACATTGGCTTATATGCTGAAATGGTAAGCGCTTATCAGCGTGATGATGAAATTGCTTTCAAGAGCCGTCTGCAAGCCTTAATGACGCGATTCCCGCAAAGCTCTTATGCCGACAACGCTTTATTCTTGGCTGGCCGCATGGCGGTGGATCACAACAATTACGCGGAAGCCGTGAAGTATTTCGCGCAAATCGAGAAACAATATCCTCGCAGCAACAAAGTCGCCGCTGCAAAGTTTGCCAAAGCGATGACCTACAAGAAAATGAATCTTCCGGACTTTGCTGCGACCAACCTCAAAGAGGTACGCACGAAATACCCAGGCAGCACGGAATCTTTCCGCGCCCAAGCGGAACTAAAAACGCTAAGATAACATCTTTTTGACTTGCAAGGATGCATGAGTGATGAAGAAAAAAGTGTGTTTACTGTTCACAATGATCGTGTGCGCGTTAGCAGCCCAAGCACAAAACGACGCGCCTGATTCTAGTCGCGAAGAAGAGTTTCATAGAATTTATAAATCCTATAACGAACAACCCACGTCGGTGGAATCGTGGGAAAATGCCATTAAGGGGCGTGCCGCTGAAAATTACCAGGTGCAAAAGGGTGATACTCTTTCCGATATCTCAGGCACTCTTTTCGGTGATCAGTTTTTTTGGCCCAAAATTTGGTCTTTAAACAAAGAAAAAATTCTGAATCCACACTCGATCTCGCCAGGCATGAATGTGCAATTCTTCCCTGGCAGCTTGTTGGATGCACCCAGTTTTGGCGTCGTTGCCGGAGTACAGGGGACAGATCCTGTGGTTGCAGGACAAGCACCTGCGACGGAGGCACCAGAGCCAGCACTGCCGACGGGAAAAAAGAAGCAGCCGCTGTTAAAAAATATTCCGCCGAGTTTGCCCGCCTATAAAACCCGTGTGAAAGCGGAGTCGAATGATGTGGCCGTGGAACTGCCGCCAACGAAATTTCCTAAAGCCCTAGAATATCTAGGATACTATCTGGCTGATGAACCCGTTCAAGGTGCTGGCAAGATTGTCGCCATCGAAGGGGATATGAAGTCCGCGGGCGATTACCAGTATGTTTATGTGCAGCTGGAAGGTGGCGGTAAAGAGTTTATCGCACAAAAGAATGGCAGCGTGTTCGTTGATCCAAACAATAAGCTGCGCAAAGGCCAGATGATTGAAATTCAAGGCGAGATTGAAGTTTTGGGACGTGTGAATGATCAAAAGAACACTTACCGCGCGCTCGTAAAAAAAGTTATTCAGCCCGTAGAGGTGGGCGCGGTATTGCTGCCAGGCCGATTGCCGATGATCGATGCTTCCGTGGGGGAACTGCAAGCGGGGGTGGGCGCCAAGGTCATGGGCGGCCAGTTTGAAAACAGAAGAAATCTTTTCGGCTCGAACTCTTTGATTTTCTTAGACGCAGGTTCGGGGCGAGGTTTGCAGGTGGGTCAATCTTTGGCCGTATTTGCTGACGAAGACTCGCGCACGAAAAAGGCCAATGCCTACATGAATCATCGTCAAATTGGGACCGCAAAAGTGATCCGCGTGTCCGGAAACTTTGCCACAGCTTATGTGGTCAACGCGACCGAAGATATTCGCATGGGCGATATCGTGGGCAGCGCTAGCGGTCAGGCTTCTCTTGGTGGCACTTCAGAACTATCTTCTGGGGGCTCTGCTGGCGATGAATTTGATAAAGACTTTGACAGTGTTCCTTCCGACTCATCCGATGGGTTGGCGCCGGATTCCGGAGGCGGAGACTCTGAACTCGATTTTTAATGCTTAAGAAAAAGGGCTCTGAGATTGCAGAGCCCTTTTTTTATGAATGATCTATACGCTTTGTCGCAACTTATTAAATCCCTGCCGTTTTACTCTGTCCATCGCGATGAAATTCATCACGTCTATCGTTTGCTAGCGCAAGATAACGAGCTGCACGCCGAAGGTCTTTTAAATAAATTAAAGGATCACTTTCCCGAAGTTTTCTTGGCGTTGCAGAAAAATCACGAGCTCTTTAAAAAATATTGTACGGACTCGCAGCGCTTGCACGAACAAGGGGTGCAGCTTGTTTGTTACGGTGAAAAAAACTTCCCTCGCTTGTGTTATTGGATGGCAGATCCTCCTTTGACTTTAATGTACTGGGGCACGCCCGCGTGGAATGACATAGAGACTCTGTCCGTGGTTGGCAGTCGTGAACCCAGTTTTGAATCCGTGCAATGGTTAGAAAAAGAATTTGCACCTTTTTGTGATTCCGCAAAACCGTGCATTGTCAGCGGTGGGGCCCGCGGTGTGGATCAGAAATCTCATTCAACCGCCTTACGTAAAAATCTTTCGACCGTGATCGTTCTGCCTTCGGGATTGGGGGCCTTGTATCCAGACAGTTTGCGCGAGTGGATTCAGCCTGTGCTCGATCAAGGGGGAAGTTTTCTGAGTGAATATGCCTTTGAACAAAAAATGCATAAGCATCTGTTTCATCATCGCAATCGCATGATCGCAGCGTTGGGGAAAGTGACGTTGTTAGTGGAGGCACGTCGGCGCAGTGGCACTTTAATCACTGCCCAACAAGCGTTAGCACTGGGGCGTCCTGTGTGGGTAGTTCCAGGGCATCCCTTAGATCCGCACTTCTTAGGAAGCTTGGATTTGTTGACGGAGGGCGCACAATTGATTCGGGATGCGCAAGACTTAGCCATGTATTTTAACTCTGAAACGGGCTTGAGAAAAATGTCACCAGCAGGGATAGCGCACGCGCCGGAAGAGCAACACTACCTGTAGGGAGTGTGCTAAGTTGTGAAAAAGTCTAAGAATAAAAGTGAAATCATCTAAAAAAAACTTTTGCAAGGCCCCGCGATTGCCCCTAACATTTGAATCAGGGAGGGGCGATGTGGTCACGGATGACCGGGGTAGTATGGATGCTACTGCATCGTCTCTAATTTTAGTTCCAATTCCTTCTTAAAGTCTCAATACCTAAAGCACCAAAAATAAAATTCGGAGTCCAGATAGCAAGAGCCGCCGGCAATTGTCCACTGCGGGCCATGCCTTCAGCTGCGACATACAAGATCCAATAAAAGATAATTAAACCGATACACAAAATCATTCCACCGGTTTTTGCGGCTCGACGATTCGTGGTCGTGCCTAAGCCCACGCCGATCATCGCAAAGACCAAGCACAGGGCGGTGATCGCTAAACGCTTGTGGTATTCGGTTTGCAGAGTGCGCTTTAATTCTGGATCTTCGATATTTTCTTTTAAACGGTTGCGCACTTCTTGCAAAGTTAAAGACGGCGGCGTCTTTTCTTTTTCGACAACGGCTTCTGGTTCTGAAAAGTGCACGTCGTAAGTTTCAAAGCTGATCTTTGTGTGAGTCTTAGCTTGGCGATGAATTTCACCGTTTCTTAGACGCAACAGCAGTTCATGCCCCGGGCGCTCGGGATCCGGGACGATCTCACCCTCTTTGGCGATGATCGTCAGAGGAATGTCGCCGGACTTTTCGTCATAAATGAAAACTTTTTTTAACTGACCTTTTTTTGAATCCACTTCGTTGGCGTAAACCACCATGTCAAAGAAGCCTTCTGAAAAAGTTCCCTCTTTGATGACGGCACCGGCCTTGGTGTTGGCAAGGCGGGTGTAAAAAACTTCGAATTGACGATTGCCCCAGGGGGCAATGTTGAAAGACATTTGTGCTGAAATAATTCCCACTAATGTCGCTAAGATAAGGGCTGGCAAAAGGAGCGTAGACATCGGCAGGCCAGAGGCCTTCATCGCGACAATTTCGGAATCATTGCTTAAGCGGCCATAGGTCAGCAGAACGGAAAAGAGCAAGGCCATCGGGAACAGCACGGGCAGCATTGAGATAATCACATAACCGATCAACTCGCCGATCATTTGCAATTTAATGCCGTGGACTAGGGCAAACTCGGTCAAGCGCAGGACCTGAAACATCAAGATGATCGAAATAAAGACCAGCAAGCCTAAAATGAAACTTGGAAGCATTTCGAAGAAAATGTACTGCGCGGCTTTTTTGCCAGAGAAAATGCTCAAAAGAAACCCCTTCGCGAAACTCTTACGAACTTTAGTGTAGCCCTTTTTAGGTTAGCGAGTCATCGCGCCCAATGTCCAGTGCTAGCGCCAGATGACGGGGATATTGACGCTTATCGCTCCTTATCTGACAATAGTGTCATGAACAAGATACTTTTGGTGTACGAGGACTATGCGGATTTAATGTCAGTCGAAGGAACTTTGAAAAAAGTGGGCTTTGATGTCATTGGTCTTTCCAGTGAATATGCGATCGCAGAGCAAGTTCTTGCCTTCAATCCGGATCTTGTCGTGGGCTCTGGGCGCGGCGGAAAAGTGAATTCATTGGGCGTAGGCAAGCGTCTTAAGGAAATGTCGCGTTGGCAGGGGAAGTCCGTGCTGATTTTTCCAGCAAATTTCAAACCCAATCCGCAAGAGTTGATTCGCATTCGTGTCGACATGATTTTAGAGGCCCCCGTGCCGCCGCTGCGCTTAGTGCAGGTTATCGGCAAATTGCTGGGACACGATGAGGCGATTTTACTCGAGCGCTTAAATAAATCGACGCATTTTGAAAGTACCAATAAAACTCTTGGCCCGGCGGGTTCGGGTGTTAAGTTTAATACAGAAGAAGAAGCGATTTACGTCAAAGGCTCGACGGAGGGATCCGAGGGGGATGACGAGCAATCTTTGCGCTCAGAAAGAGTTGACGAGGGGACGCAGCAATTTCCTTTAAATAATGAAACGACCGAGCGAAAAATGCAGTTTCGTTTCGGCGACCGCATGGCGGAACCTGAACGAGCAACGAAGGACACTTCGGCCGACGGGGGCGAAGAGGCCTTTCCCGATGTGGACCTGCGCGCGTTAGAGCGTGAGCTCGTCGGCGGCGGGGCTCCTGAAGTGGAGCCTGTGGAGTCCGAGGACTCTTTTGAAGCTCCCGCGGAGCCCGCAGTTTCCGAGTCTGTCTCTGCCGAGCCCTTAAGTGTTCAAGAAGAGTTTGAAAGAGCTGCGGCGGCAGCAGAAGCTGCAGAGCGGGCTTCAGATGCTCTGCCTTTAGGCAATTTTGACTTTAGCGACCAAGCGGAAATCCAGGCCCGCGCAAGGGGTGAGCTTGAGGCGGCTGAAGAAGGCCTTAAAGCCCGGGTTGCTAAATACAGCGAAATAGTTGCGGATGTGAAAGTCGCTCCGAAAAGTACTGTGACTCGAGTAGAGGCGCGTCGTCGCCTGCGTCAGATGTCGGCGGATTGGGATGAGCAAAATCTCAATAAACTCGATGATTTACGACGAGAATTCACAAAAGCCCTGTTTAAGAAATAAATTGCCCCCTCCGGCACCTTGACGTTCGCCCTTTTGATGTTCAGATTAGTGTGAGAAAGTAGAATATACGGAGGCCATTCATGGGCACATTTACTAAGCCAGTTACAGACAACTCATTTGAAGCAGAAGTTTTAAATTCTTCAACACCAGTCCTTGTGGATTTTTGGGCAGAGTGGTGCGGTCCTTGCCGTGCGCTAGCTCCAAAGCTTGAAGAAGTTGCCCAAGAGCTTGGTCAGAAAGTTAAAATCGTTAAAGTAAACGTTGATGAAAATCCTGGAACTCCAGGTAAATACGGCGTGCGTGGTATCCCTGCGATGTTGCTTTTCAAAGGCGGCAGCGAAGTGGGTCAGTTGGTTGGTAATCATCCAAAAGACGCGATCGTGGATTTCTTGAACAAAAACGTTTAGTTTTTAAAGCGAGATTTACAAATTAAAAACCCACAGTCTGTGCAGACCGTGGGTTTTGTTTTTTAACCTTATTCACTTCTTAAGTGCGAATCTTCATTCATCACTTGAACTCACTCGTAAGCTCTTAGTTTGCCGCAATCACCGTGCTTGAACGGTCCGAGATCACCGCATACAACTCGCCGTAATTTTTCATCACACGTGAATTGTATTCCTCTGGCTTCACGTTGTTCGCAATCAAGCGGCGCACGTTCTTTGGACCCATGTTGTAAGCACTGACGTAAGTCACTGGTTGACCGCGGAACGTCGTGCGCAAGAAGTTCATGTAAGCCAAGCCGATACGGATGTTTGCAGCTGGGTTTTCTAAAGTCTTTTTACCCTGCCAAGCAATCTTGTACTTTTTGGCGATCCATTCAGCCGTGTCTGGTTTAATTTGCATCAAACCGATTTCGCCGAAGCGACCGACAGCGACAGGGTTGAACTTACTTTCTGTTTTGATCACCGCTAATACGAACACCGGGTCCATATTGTATTTCGAACTTTCGTTGATCACGGTGCGCGCAATCGTGTGAGCCTGAGCTTTCCATTTAGGTGCCAATGAATTGTTGACCTTATCAACGATCATTTCATTTAAAGCTTTGCGACCTTCTAATTTGTGCGCGTCAGAGCCTTTATAATGCCCGCCAAGCAACTCTTTCGCATGGGCTACACGAGAAGCCTCATTAACAACTTCGACGGAAGCAAAAGAGCCCCAGTTGATAAAATCGAAGTTAGTAAAAAGAACTGATGTGAGTGTAGCGGTAACAATTACTTGTAGCGTTTTGAGATGTTTCGTTTTCATATCCGCGACCTCCTGTTACCAGACTACTAGTGCTAAGTGCGTGCCGAGTGGGTAAGCGCTTGAAATGCTTCGGGTCTTAGTTTGGGGCGGATGCCATCCGGCATTCCTTCGAGGTGGCAGAGGGGGGTGTCAACCAATGGTTAGACGGTGTCTGATAGATAGTTAATCAGTTCGGGAATGAATCTCGAGCTGAGACGGTCTTTGTGGGACGGGGGCGGGTACGGGGGAGGCGGTGCTGAACGCGAGGGATTTCCGTCTTGCGATTTAAGCTGGAGCCTGGCGCTTCGGTCGGCACGCCATCCGGGCTCTGTTGGGGCTCGTCGGCTTTGCCGCCGAGTTCGCGCCATCGTGGCGCCCCCAAAGGCCGACGCTTCGACCAGGCGCCAGCTTAAATCGCAAGCCAGAAATCTTGCATTGAGCTCTTTCTCTTCCTCGTCTTCGTTGTCTTGTTTTTAGTTCTCGGTTGTTTAGTGCAGTCACCTGTCTGGTGGTGGTTGTGCGTTTGGGGAATAAATTTAGGAAGAATCGGGGAGGCGGTGGCCTCCCTTTTTTTAGGGTTGTACTGTGCAGGTGAAGGTTTCGCAGTTGGCGGGGCCGGTGACTTCGTTTTTTTCGTTGTGTTGATTTGGAACGTAGTTCCAGCAGTTTATTTTTTTTCGAGTATTTGGCTGAGACGTCGAAACCAAAATCAAGTTCGTTCGCGGTTGTCGGAACTTCTTCTTTGGCCTTTAGATCCATAGTCTTCGTGCGCTGTGGCCGTGGACTGTGACGTTGTAGGGGGGGGGCTTCGATCTAAGAATGTGGGCGTGTTCAAGAGCTAAGGTTTGTGGCCGGAAACTCCCGTGGCGCATCCGAAGAAGTAGGATTTTTCTTCTGTGATGAGTCCTGCGGCGGCAAAATGGTCTTTTGTTTTTTGGCTTGAGCCGAAACTTTGTGTGTAAATTCCTAGTTGTCGATAGTTATCCGGATTGCCCAAAAAAAGCGAACCTAGTCGCGGAATAACCTTATTCAGATAGATTAAATAGAAGAATTTTAAAAGCCTATTTTTTGGAACGGAGATTTCAATAAACGAAAAGTGTCCTCCGGATTTCAACAACTGAAAAGTCACTTGGGCTAAACGTTGAAGCTGCTCATCAGAGAATGTTTTTAAACCAAACGAAGACACCACTACATCGGCATTTTGTTGTGCAAACGTCCCGTCAAGAACATCTTGCTCTAACACGGTGATTTGAGTTTGCAGTTTTGCGGCGTTTGCGCGAGCTTGCTTGCACATATTGGCAGAAAAATCGATGCCGATAAGTTGACCGTGCGGACCTAAGTGATGGGAGACTTGCGGGAACAACTCTCCCATACCGGTCATTAAGTCATAAACAGTGTCACTTGGTTGAATTTTGACGGAGCTAATGCACGCCTTACGCCATAAGTAGGTAAAACCAAACGACGAGATCAAATTCATCAATCCATATGTCGTAGACATATCGTCGAAAAGTTTTTTTACATTGCTACTCGCGTAAAGGTTTGCCTTGCTCACGCCTAGAACAAGTATCTACGATACGCCACACTGGACACGATTCCTAAGCCTGCCATGGTGGTGAGCATGCTCGATCCTCCGTATGATAACAGCGGCAGCGGGACGCCCACGATCGGCAGTAAGCCGATAACCATGCCGATATTCACGAACATATGCCAGAAGATGTAACACAGAACCCCAACCGTGAGTAAGGCCCCGAATTTATCCCGGGCGTTGGTGGCGATACGAATTCCAGTTAAGAACAGGAAGCAGAAAAGACCGATGACGGTGACTGAACCGACAAAGCCATGCTCTTCACTTAAAACGGAATAAATGAAGTCGGTGTGACGCTCGGGCAGGAATTCAAGTTGTGATTGAGTTCCTTTCATAAAGCCTTTACCAAAGAAGCGACCAGAACCGACGGCAATCTTTGATTGAATGCTGTTGTAACCAGTTCCGCGTGGATCGCTGGTTGGAGATAAAAAGGTCAAAACGCGATTTTTTTGGTAATCATGCAGAACAAATTTCCAAGCAATCGGTAAAGCGATGATTCCTAAAATCACAATTGTCGCTAAGATCAACTTTCTGATTTTAGCAAAGATCAACATCGAACCACCGATCGCTGCCAACATCATCGCCGTTCCCAAGTCGGGCTGTTCAACGACGAAGACAAATGGGATGCCCAAAATCAAAAGCGGCACAAACATTTCACGCAGACCCATGCCAGATCCCAATGTGTTTCTTGTCGCTAAGATTTTAGCCATCATCATAATCAAAGCCAACTTCATGGTCTCTGATGGTTGGTAACGGAAAAAGCCCAGGTCAATCCAACGTTGCGCCCCTAAGGCGACCTTACCAAAGAAGGTCACATACACGATGGCGCCCAGATTTAGGAAGTATATTATCAAGGCAATCCTGCTGACCACGGAGTAATCTAAAATCGTCATCACAAAAAATACGGTCCAACCCACGGCCAGCCACATTAATTGGGAAATAAATAACGATGCAACATCGGTGGTCGTGGGACCATGGGTTGCGCTGTATAAGTTGATCAAGCCGATTAAATTTAAAGCCAGAATGATAACAATGAGATTGATATCAATTCTTTTGAACAGAGTTCTTTCTTCAACATGCAAGGAAGTATACACTCTTATTCTCCTTCAACAGTTTCTGGTTTCGCAGGAGCAGGTGCCGCAGCTTTTGTGCCTTTAGCTTTCAACGCTGCTTCGATAACTTCTGGATGATATTTTTGGAAATACGCTTGTACAATGTCGCGCACGATCGGAGCGGCCCCTGTGCTTCCGTGGCAGGCATGTTCAGCAAGAGCAGCAATCGTAATTTCTGGATTGTCTGCCGGAGCAAACGCCACAAACCAACCGTGATGGCGCATATGGATTGGACGGCCTTCGCACTTTGCGTAAATCTGATCGGCCGAAAATCCCATGACCTGGGCCGTTCCGGTTTTACCCGCCATTTGTACGCCTGGAACCTTCCAGTGCTTCGCGGTTCCGCGATCCCCATTGGCCACGCGACGCATGCCTTCTTTGACGACTTTGAAAGTCTCTGCCGAAATTTGCACGCCGTTAGGTTGAGTTTGCTGCAGATCGCGCACCACTTGCGGGAAGTTTTCACGCAAGACTTTACCGTCCTGATCGATCACTTTGCGGATGATGAAAGGTTTTACAACTTTACCTTCAGTCCCAATCGAGTTGTAAGCAATTGCCATCGACAGCGGCGTCACGTTCACGAAACCTTGGCCGATCGCAGTACTTAAGTTTTCACCTGGCTGCCACTCTTCGCCCATAGTTGCTTTTTTCCATGCCGAGTTTGGCATCGTGCCGGAAACTTCGCGGGCTAGCTCAATGCCAGTTTTCTGACCGATCCCGAGCATGTTGATATAGTCATACATTTTATCAACACCCAAGGCGATCCCCATTTTATAGAAGAACACATTCGATGAACGCTCAAGGGCTTCGTACACCGTGATATTACCGTGACCACCTTTTAAATGGTCATGATAAGGACGGCGCCCGAAGAAGAACACACCCGGTGCACTCACGACCGTTGTCGGTGTGATGACTTTTTCTTGTAAAGCGGCCACGGCGACCAACGGTTTAAACGTCGAACCTGGGGAGTTATGATCTTGGATGATTTTATTGCGCAAAGGTTTAAACGGATCATTGATCAGCTTTGACCAGGTCTGTGCAGAAATTCCCGTCGAAAACTCGTTCGGATCAAATGAAGGAGTGCTGACCCAAGCTAAGATCTCGCCATTTGTTTTCATCGCGACAACAGCGCCGATACGATTTAACGCCATGAAAGACTTAAACGCCGCCTCTTGAATATCACGGTCAATCGTCAGTACAGCGTTATTACCATGTACTGGGATAAGATCTTTGATTTCTTGGCCGTAAATATTAGGCGTCGCTGTGACTGTTTCGCGTCCATGCACATCGACTTGCAGGAAGCTTACGCCATCGTTGCCTCGGATATCGCGCTCTAAGGTTTCTTCCAAACCACTTTTACCGATGATGTCACCTTGTTCAAAGCGGATAAAGTCTTTGTAGGTTTCATTCAAAACAGGAAGTTGTCGTTTTGAAATCTCACCGACGTAACCAAATAGCTGCGCGCCATTTTCTTTAAGTGGATAGTAACGCACGATGGACTCACGGATCTCAAGTCCGGGCGTATCCATGCGCAGGCGTTTTAAACGAAAGACTTCTTCGCGGCTTAAGTTTTCTTTTAAACGAATTTGCGAAAAAGGTCCGTTTTGACGACGGCTTTTTGTGACCTTCACCACAAGCTTATCTGGCTCGATACCAAGAACGGGCCCAACAGTTTTAGCGAGGGAATCCAAGTTCTCGATATATTGTGGAGTCAAAATCGCCTCAAAGCCGGGCAGATTTTCGACCAACACTTTGCCGTCGCGATCTAACATCAAGCCGCGAGGAGCAGAAATTTTATTTTGCTTGATACGGTTGCGTTCTGAGAACTCGCGCAGCTCATTGCCGGAAATAACTTGCAGATACCACAGGCGGGCAGAAAAGATCGTCAACGCAAAGGCGATCACGAAGTAAAAAAGTCTGTAACGACTTTGATACTCCTTGGCTTCTTCCGGATTACTTACGTAAGTACTCATATCTCGAGTCCCCCTGGTTCATGCACCAGATCATCCTGTGAAATTTTGTCGATTTTTGCGAGCACCCAATACATTGGGAACGCAAATGAAGGGGTCAAAATCAACTGCACGATGCGATCGACAATTTCAAAGCTGGCTGGATTTCTTTCCATCACCATCGAGCTGACAAAGTAGATCACGTGATAAGCGACAGCCGAAAATGCACACATGATTGTATAATAACCTGAACCGCTCCAAAACACGCGAGTTTTAATGCCATAGACTAAAGTGAAGAGGATCAAAAGTGTAATCCACATCATTTTTAAAGGCATCGCCGTGAAAGTCAGCAGGACAAAGCCCATCGCATAGATCGTGAAAATCGCCGGATAAGGTTTGCGATAAAGGATCACATACACAACCAAGTTCAACCACAACAGCGGCGACGGCACATCATTGAAAAGTTGATACCATAAAGTTGTTTGTATTCCGGCCGTCACCAGTAAAACTGCAAATAATACGAGAAAATTCAGAATTATATTCCAGCGTATTTTCACGGGCGCACCTCAGGGGTTGCGGCTGGACTTGCGCTAGGGCTTGGTTTTGGTGAGGGCTTCGCAGTCGCGGCAGGTGAAGGTTTCACGACGGGAGTCGGGGACGGTGCCGCCGTTGCTGCGGGCGCCGGAGAGGCTGTTACAGTGGGCGTCGCTGTGGGCGTTGCAGAATCCACAGCGCCGTCCTCTGTTGGCGGCGGAGTGAGAGCATATTTTTCGCCAAAGTCTTCGTTGGCGGCCTGAGCCACAACGAAAACTTCTTCTACTGAATAGGGATCAACGACAGGGCGTAAATCCACTTTTAATGAAACACTAAATGTTTTCTTTTCGACCGATTCAACGATCGCCACCGGGAAGCCTTTAGGGAAGATATTGTCCAGTCCGCCGGTCACAACCAGGTCACCTTCTTTGACGTCTTCGGTTCTTTCGACGTACTTCAAAGAAAGAGAACTGCCGTGCTGGCTTTTTCCTTCAACAATCCCGTGGGCTCGGGTTCTTTGTACGATACCATCAACAACGGCATAGCGGTCCGTGATTAACATGACGTGGGAAGTGAAGGGTTCTGGTTTAAAGATGTAACCCAAAACGCCGCCCGTTGTAATAACGGCTTGTCCGGCTTTCAAGCCATCGCTGGTGCCCTTGTTGATTGTCACCGTGCTGTGGTCGATAACCAGATCGCGGCCAATAATTTGTGCAGCCATCAAGCTCATTTTCGTTTGCTCTTTAAAGCTTAACAAACTGCGCAGGCGTTCGTTTTCCAAAGACAGCTCGTCCATTTTGCCAAGGCGGGCTTGCAGTTCATTATTATGACTTTGTAAAGCTTCGCTATTTTTTTTGATATCAATCAGGTTGATATACATGGCCGTGGTGTCTTTGACTCCATGGCTAAAAGAAAAGAAGGTTTCGGAAATCGCGCTGCTTAGCAAAGTGAAGGGCTTAGAGAGCCATGTCGAGCCTTGGGGATTTTGCTGCATGTTGATAGAAACGAGCGGCAAAGCCAAAACAATCCCGATCATCACAAGTTTCTTGAGATCAAAGTTGAAAAAGTTCAAAAGTCACCTTCTGTTCGTGTGGTAATACTCAAACGCTAGTAAAAAGACTCAGAGAATTCAACAATTTCCCCTTGAAAAAAAATAAAAATAGTTGGGTAATGGAACCGCTAAATAGAAAAGTTGTTTTTAAGGAAGGGATAGTTATGAGCGACAGTATGGCAGAAAAAATGAAAAGAAAGCTTTCCGCGAAGAGCGTTACAGCGATCGTTCTTTTCGGTGCGATCATTCTTGTTTTCGTGTTTTTTGGATTACCTGGCAAGCTTGGTGCAGGGGTCGGATCCGTCGCTCGCGTGAACAACACTTTGATCTCTTTGGCGGACTTCCAACAGGAAGAAAACCGTATCAATCAGTACTATCAAAACCTGTTCGGCAGTCAGATGGATTTTAGCTCTCAGCGTCAACTTTTGCGCCAGCAAGCTTTGGAAAATTTGGTGCGCATGGAGTTAGTGTCTCAAGCTGCACAAAAGAACGGCATTTTGGCCACCGACGCGGAAGTTCGTGATTTCATCGTCAAAGACATTCCCTTTTTCCAACAGAACGGTCAGTTCCAACGTGAATTTTACACTCGTTATTTAGAGTCAACACGCTCTAAGCCGGGTGACTTCGAAGGCAAAGTTCGTAAAGACATCGCCAACGTGCGTGTCCGTCAAATGTTTGAGATGGTGTCAGCACCAATGACAGCAGAACTTAAAAAAATCCAAGAAGCTAAAGCGCACAAAATCAATGTTCAGTTCGTGAAAATTGATACGGAAGCTGCGATCAAAGCTTCTTCAAAAGAAAAAGTGGACGCTGCCGTGAAAGCTTTGGATGAAGCCTTAGCTAAAGGTGATGAAGCCGCTGCAAACGCGCAACTTAAAGAGTTGAAAGCATCGTGGGAAGAAACAGGTTTTGTGGATCTTAGCGCAGAGACCTTCCCAAAAATCACCAGTGCTGTCGCTTCAGAAGCTGTGTTTGAATTGAATAAGTCAGCTCCGCTGTTGAAACGTTTGGTTCGTGATGGCAACTCTAAATATGTGTTGAAATTAAAAGAGACAAAAGTAGACGGCATGGCTTCTTTGGAACCAATGGCCGCAGAGATGATGCAAAAACGTCGTGGCGATGGAATGTTTGAAGCATGGGTGAATCAGTTCCGTGCAAAATCTCACGTGACGATGAACACACAAGCTTTACAAATGATGTAATGCTGCAATTTGTTCGCGAGATTCCTATTCGAATCGTTATTCAAGGAGCCCTGTCTGCACGACGGGGTTTCTTATTTCATGTCGCCGCTGGTTTTAGTGGCGAGGTGGACCCTCTTTCTGGAATGAGTGTCAACTTGATGCTTGTCGACCAGTGGCTTTGGAATCTTAAGAAGGATCTTGAAAGTGATATTTTCCAAGCGACCTCGGAAAGTTTCAACCACACCTTTGCGGAAATCATGGCGATTGCACGCTTACGATTGACTGAAGACGCCACTGAACAGGGCGTCCATTTAGCCAGTCTGACCTTTCGCGAAGAGCGCGGTGCGACCTTTTCTTGGAACCAGGAAATGCCGCCAGAAGAAATGACCTTCACCAGCTTTCAGTTCATCGAGTGTCTGCCTAAAGATAAAGAATTCCAACTTCTGCGCTTAGGTTTTCAATGGCACCGCGTGCAGGGGTGTGAAGCAGATTATGCTCACGAAAGCTTCCGAATTCTAAAGTCTCTGTCTTATGGGGATGCTGAAAGCCTTTATTCAAAGCTTACTGGCATTGCCGGCGTAAGGCTGAGTTCTGGCAGTTTTTTGCACAGTATTCTTGTTGAGGACCTTGAAGACGGTTCTAAGGTGATTCTTTCACCCCTTCTTTAGTCAGTAAGACTTCGTCCCATAATGAAACATTTTTAGTTTAAAAGTCTCTTCATTTCTTTTCAATATCATACTTAGGCCCCGAAGTTGGGGGTGCGTAGTAAAACCTCAATAAAAATTCGGATATTCCGATAAGTCCCTAAGAAGTCCGACATTTATAATATTGGATCGTTGTGGTGACGTTGTTATGAATACTAATTTTTTAAGATGTGCTTTTAAAAAATTATTTTTTGTTTGGATCTTGTTGTTGGCAACAGGGTGTTCTTTATCGTCATCAATCTCAAGCACAATTGATAGTATCTTTACATCAGATTCTTTCCGCGTTGTTCCGCCCTCTGCGGATATCACCGAGGGTGGTGTCTTAGCTTTAAATGGTGAAAACGGGGAGCCTCCTTATGTGTTCGAAAAAGTGTCGGGAGCGGGCGTTGTTTCTGCTGAGGGTTCATTTTCTGCTGTTTCATCTGTAGCAAGTCCCACTGTGACCGTGAAGGCTACAGACAAAAATGGCAAAATAGCCTTTGCGGTTTTTAATATTGTAAAGTCTCCGGAAATTCTTCCTAGTTCGCAAACATTGGCAGTCACGAATAAATTTAAATTTTCTGTATCCGGCGGAAAAGCACCTTATGTTTTTAGTGTTAAGACAGGTGGCGGATCCATCACGCCGGCGGGTGAATACACAGCTCCGAATGCGACTGGAGCTGCCACTATTGAAGTTGTTGATGCTTTAGGTGGTAAGGGTCAGGCCTCTATTGCTATCGTAGACGCTTTACAATTCAGCACACCTACGATTACGATGGCGCAAAATACATCAGAGACCTTTGCGACAGTGGGTGGTGTTGCACCCGTGACTATTGCCTTAGAGTCCGGTTTGGGCAGTTTTGATCCCACAACAAGAGTGTACTCGGCGTCTGGTGTTGCCGGTGTTGCGACTCTTCTTGCGCGCGACTCTTTGGGGAACGAAGCACGAGCTCAGATTACTATTAATAATACTCTTCTTATCAATCCTCCTTTGATTGAACTTGTTATTAGCTCTCAACACACATTCTCTGCTTCCGGTGGGGTGCCGCCTTATACATTTAGTTTGGTGAGTGGTTCTGGCAGTATTACCGCGGCTGGTGTGTATACCGCCCCTGCGGCTATTGGCACGGCGCAGATTCGCGTGACGGATTCGAAAGGGGCAATAAGCCACTCGTTTGTAAATATCAATCCTGAACTCAGTTTTATTTTTCCCAATATTTCGTTGCTTGTGAACGAAACAAAAAATCTTTCTTTGAATGTGATAGGTGGGGCTCCACCTTTGACTTATTCTGTGTCTCCGGGAGCTGGAACGATCAACCCATCAACAGGGGTTTTCGTGGCGGGCAGTGCACCTGGTGTTTACACGGCAACAGTTGTTGACAGCAAAGGTTATAGTGCTCAGGCGTCCGTCACTGTGCAGCCACCAATGGCAATCACTCCTGTGAATGCGACGTTGATGGCGGGTACTGATTTGTCTTACTCTGCATCGGGCGGAACTCCTCCGTACACATTTAGTGTGGCAACAGGCGGAGGTTCTTTTGCGGGGTCTGTTTACACCGCACCCAACACCGCACAATCTGCGACAGTGCGAGTGACGGATTCATTAGGAAATTTTGTTACGACCAATGTCACTGTCAATCCCATCCTGCAAATCTCGCCATCGACTGTTTCCCTGTTAGTTAGTGGCACGCAGGCCTTTATTGCCGCTGGTGGTATTCCTCCGTACACCTTTAATATCGTCAGCGGCGCGGGCTCCATCGATCCGACGTCGGGTGTATACAATGCTCCTCCGGTGGAAGGCACGGCTTTGCTTGAAGTGGTCGATGCACAAAGTAATTATGCCCAAGCCTCAATTACAATTTTAGACCAAGTTCGTATCGTGCCATCGCCACTGTCAATGGTTAAAAACAGTTCCTTGACGGTTTTGGCAACTGGTGGTTTAGGGCCTTATAAGTTTTCGATTGAAAATGGTGTGGGTACGATTGATTCCGACACGGGACTTTTTGAATCCGCAAATCAAGCGGGCACAGTCACTGTGAAAGCAACAGATTCTCTTGGTAACTTTGGCACTGGCACAATAATTGTTTACGACTCTTTAACCATTAACAACGCGCCTGATGAAATCATGGTCGGTGAAACGATCACGTTGGCGGCTAGTGGTGGTGAGGCTCCGTATGTTTATTCCGTTCAGTCCGGTTCCAGTAGTGCCGCCATCGATTCGGCAACGGGAGTTCTGACCGCGACAATGACTCCGGGTACAGCGGTCGTGCGGGTTACGGATAAGTTGAATCAAACTTATGAAAAAACAATCTCTGTTCGAGCTCTGCTAACGATCGCGCCAACAACTTTGACTTTAGCTCCGAATAACACCTCCCAATTTACGGCAAGTGGTGGTGTGGGAGCTTACACGTTTTCTATATTTTCCGGTGTGGGTTCGACAAGCACGTCAGGACTTTATACAGCACCGGGCACCTCTGGAACGGCTGTTGTTCAGGTGACAGATGCGGGGGGCAGAACAGCTCAAGCCACTGTCACTATCAATGCCATATTGACATTGACGCCGCCACTGACAAATTTAAAATATTCAGACACACAAAGTTTAAGCGCATCGGGTGGTGTCCCACCTTATGCATTTAGTAAAATTTCTGGGCCTGGCGCGATCAATGTAAGCGGTGGATTGTTTACTGCAGATACCACCGCCCTTCGGGGACGCGTCGCCATGTTCACAGGAG